>JAZRNJ010000218.1:0-18308 GCA_045648125.1 Acutalibacteraceae bacterium | reverse complement strand
CACCAACTTCACGGAGCAAATCAACATAGTTAAGGTTAAGGAGCCATTCAGCATTATTAACCATCTGTGCTTTGCCTTCACCGAATTCTATAAATCTTTCCATCTGCTTTTTAAAGCATTCAGCGTTATGGTCGATATCTTCTTTTGTAAGCATTTTACGCATATCAGTTCTGCCTGAAGGGTCACCAATCATTGTTGTGCCACCACCGATAAGTGCAATGGGCTTATTACCTGCCATCTGAAGACGCTTCATAAGTGTAAGAGCCATAAAATGACCTGCTGTAAGACTGTCTGCTGTACAGTCAAAACCTATGTAAAAAGTTGCTTTACCGTTATTTATCATTTCACGGATTTCTTCCTCATTTGTAACCTGAGCAATAAGGCCACGGGCAATGAGTTCTTCGTAGAGTTTCATTTATATCATCCTTTCAAATTTTACTGACAGTATTGGTTTTAATACTGTCAGTTATCTGATTATTATTCTTCAGTTTCAGCAAGAAGGTCTGTTTTCTCTTCTTCTACACCAAGAAATTCTTCCTTTGTAACTGTACCGTTCATAAGGTTTTCAAAATCTTTACCGTCAATTTTTTCTTTAACCATAAGAACTTCAGCAATTATATGAAGTTTATCCATGTTATCAGAAAGTATTTTTTCTGTACGTGCATAAGCATCTCTGATAATGGATTCCATTTCGCTATCAATAAGTGAAGCAATATTTTCTGAGTAGTTTCTTGTCTGACTGTAGTCTTTACCAAGGAATACTTCACCGTTTGATGAACCAAAATTAATCGGTCCCAGCTTGTCACTCATACCATAGCGTGTAACCATATTTCTTGCAAGGTCTGTTGCACGTTGAATATCATTTGAAGCGCCACTTGAAATATCACCAAGAACAAGAGCTTCTCAAACGCGTCCGCCAAGAAGATCAACAAGTTCATCAAGAATATCTTTTTTTGATATATAGTTTTTATCCTCTGTGGGAATAGACATGGTGTATCCACCTGCCATACCACGGGGAATAATCGAAATCTGATGAACAGGGTCCTGACCTTCGAGACAGAATGTTGCAACAGCGTGACCTGCTTCGTGGAAAGACACAAGTCTTTTTTCTTTCGGTGTAATTTTGCGTGATTTCTTTTCTGTACCAACAACAACCTTAATTGTTGCTTCTTCTATTTCATCTTTAGTAATTGCTTTTTTACCTCTGCGAGCAGCAAGTAAAGCAGATTCGTTAAGAAGATTTTCAAGGTCAGCACCTGTAAAACCTGCAGTAGAATTAGCAATTATACTGAGGTCAACATCAGGTGCAAGAGGCTTGTTTTTAGCATGAACTTTAAGAATTTCTTCTCTGCCTTTAACATCGGGGCGTCCTACAGTAATCTGTCTGTCAAAACGACCGGGTCTGAGAAGTGCCGGGTCAAGAATATCAGGTCTGTTTGTAGCAGCAATAATAATTACGCCTTCGTTAACACCGAAACCATCCATCTCAACAAGAAGTTGGTTGAGGGTTTGTTCTCTTTCATCATGGCCACCACCAAGACCTGCACCTCTCTGACGCCCTACAGCGTCAATTTCATCAATAAATATGATTGAAGGAGAGTTTTTCTTTGCCTGTGCAAAAAGGTCTCGCACACGTGATGCACCAACACCTACATACATTTCAACAAAGTCCGAACCTGAAATTGAAAAGAAAGGAACATCTGCCTCACCTGCTACTGCACGCGCAAGGAGAGTTTTACCTGTTCCGGGAGGTCCGACAAGAAGTATACCCTTAGGTATTTTTGCACCAAGATCGTTAAATTTAAGCGGTTCACGCAAGAACTCGACAATTTCTGCAAGTTCTTCTTTTTCTTCGTCTGCACCGGCTACATCCGAAAAAGTATTTTTGCGTTTTTCATCTTTTGCCTGCTTTATTCTCGCCTTACCGAAACTTACTGATCTGTTCATGTCGTTTCCTATAGACTGATTCATTCGTTTGAACAGAATGAAAACTATCACAAGCGATATACCAATAAGAAGAAGTTGTGGAAGAAGACTTACTATCCATGAATTTGATCTGCCTGCATCATAATCTGCTTCAATTGGCTTTTCAGGGTTTGCTAAGTTGTGCTCTCTGATCTGTTCATGTATGTCTTCATAAAAAATAGTAACATTGGGAACGGTATAAGTATGTGGATAGAGTGTGTTACCATTTTTATCTTTATCGTCACCTTTGTCATCATTAAGACGATATTTAAGTTCACCACTGCTGAGATTAAGTGTAAATGCTTCAACTTTATTGTCATCAAAAAGTTGAATAATCTCATAGTACTTAAGTTTTTCAACTTTCGCATTACTCATAAAGAAATATGCACCTGCTATAATTACTGCAGGGATAAGAATATAAGAAAGAATAATGGATAGTTTCCTGAATTTATCATTTGGTTCTTTGCTTTTGTTCAATTAAACGCCCTCCTTGGGAAAATATGTATTTTAATCAGAATATACTTCTTTTTTCAATTCACCGATAAAAGGAAGATTTCTGTATTTTTCAGCAAAATCAAGACCGTATCCGACCACAAAAGCGTTCGGAACCTGAGTTCCGACATAGTCGGCTTTAATATCTGCAACTCTGCGTTCAGGTTTATCAAGAAGTGTACAGATTTTAACACTTGCACAATTCTTAGTTTTTAACATGTTGTTGATAACATATTCAAGAGTTCTTCCGCTATCAAGAATATCTTCAACAATTAGTATGTCATATCCTTCAGGATATATATCAAGGTCTTTATTTACTCTTATTCTTCCTGAACTTTCTGTTCCGGAACCATATGTAGAAAGTGCCATAAAATCTATTTTACAGTTTATGGTAATACTTCTCATTAAATCTGACATAAAAGCGATTGAGCCTTTAAGAACGCTTACGAGAAGGAGATTTTTATCTTTGTAATCCTCACTGATTTGTTGACCAAGTCTTCTGGTAATTTCTTTTAACTCTTCTTCTGTTACAAGAACTCTTTCAATATCGTTAAGCATAAACATCCTCCGTCAAAATTATATTGACAATTTTTTTACTGCTTTTTGTTGGTGCAATCCTTAAATCGACACCAACATTTTCTACCCACACCACAGATTTATCATCTGCTAATACCATAATATTTTTTCTCTTTTCAGGAGAAATCTGCATTTCATTAAAAAGTTTTTTCAAAGTTTTTGTAACTTTTCTGATGGGCAATGTGATTTTATCACCCTCTTCACGTTTTCGCAAAACGAGATTACCTACGATTTTATCGTAATCTAATGTAGAAAGTACTAACTCTTTATAAACTTTTTGTGTATAATTTTCCAACAATTCCAAAGTAATATAATCATTTGACCACTTACCATCACTGTTGAAAATAACTTTTTGATTACTAAAAACTCTTTGTTTAACATCAGAGAGAAAGTATATTACACCATTTCTAACAATAAGAGTTTCTCTGTCGAACAACTCAATTTTGCCACCATCAAGCACATTAACAACTAAGTCAATGTGTCTTTTTTCAGGTATAACTCCACATTTTTCGTGTACTATGCGGGAAATAACTCTGTTTTTCAAAGATACATCAGAATTTTTTATTTTGACAGCATCAAAACCAAAAGCAAGTTTTGACTGATTAAATAATTCATCAGCTTTATCGGATAAACATTTACTGTCTTGTCTTAATGTACCGATACATCTGAGAAAAGCATTATCAAAAGATGGGTTAATTTCCTTAAGCACAGGAATAATATTATGCCTGATTTTGTTACGTGTATAATCATCAGAAAGATTACTGCTGTCAGTAACAAAATCAAGGTTGTTTTTAATGCAATAATCTTCAATTTGTTCTCTTGAACATTCAATAATCGGTCTGATTATATTATCTCTTACCGGAGGAATTGATGTAAGTCCGTTAAGAGATGTTCCTCTGGCAAGATTAAACAGAAAGGTCTCTTCACAATCATTAAGATTATGTGCTGTGGCTATTTTTGATTTTTCGCTACAAAGAGAATTAAAAAATTCATATCTGACTTTTCTGCCGTATTCTTCAATGCTCATTGAATTTTCTTTTGCTTTTTCCAAAACATTTACCCGAAGTACAGAAAGTTCGATGTTATTTTCACGACAAAAATCTCTGACAAACTTTTCATCACGTTCCGATTCATTGCCTCTGAGACAATGGTTAACATGGGCAGCACGAAGTCTGAAGTTAAAATCATCCTTCAAAATGTTCAGAATGTAAAGCAGACAAACAGAATCTGCACCACCGGAAAAACCGACAATTATTTCATCTGCACCTTCAAGCATTGAAAAACTATTCAGAGTATTTCTGACTTTACATATCATTTCTGATTTTCTCCATAGATGTAAACAATGTGTAGTCTTTATTAAACACAAGATGAACGTCAGCGGTAGGACCATGTCTGTTTTTGGCAACAATGAGGTCCGTCTGGTCTGCTCTCACTTCTTCGCCGTCCTCTGATTCAGGAGTTTCGCCATAATAATCAGGACGATGAAGCATAAGAACAATATCAGCATCCTGTTCGATTGAACCTGATTCACGCAAGTCAGCAAGCTGCGGTCTGTGGCTTTTTCCTCTGCCTTCAGTACCACGGTTAAGCTGTGCACATACAATAACAGGAATCATAAGGTCTTTTGCCATAAGTTTAAGTGCTCGTGTAATCTGTGAAATTTCCTGAACACGGTTTTCTGCACGTGCACCGGAAGTAACAAGACCCAGATAGTCAATAATAACAACTTCAACGTCTTTTTCACGTCTCACACGTGATTTCATTTCCTGAACAGTAATACCTGAAGTATCATCAAAGTATAAAGGACAATCATTAAGCATTGCAGTTGCGGTACCGATTCTTGCCCATTCATCAGGTGAAATATCACCACTTCTCATTTTTGTACTTTCAACACGTGCTTCAGTTGCAAGAACACGCTGTGCAAGCTGAGCCTTTGTCATTTCAAGCGAAAACATAAGAACTTTACGTTTACCAATCATTGCCACGTTACGGGCAAGGTTAAGTGCAAATGTAGTTTTACCCATAGCAGGACGAGCACCGATAAGAATAAGGTCAGACTTGTTAAGTCCGTTTATAAGCCTGTCCAGGTCTTCAAAGCCTGTAGGGTAACCTTTGTATAAATCCTTATCGTCACCTGAAATCTTCTGCAATTTATCATAAACTTCATTAATAATAATATCAGAAAGTTTTGATGGTCCGTTAGATGTTTTACCTTGTCTGATATCATAAATACGCTGTTCAGCCGAATCAATAAGAGTGTCAGCACTGTCAGATTCATTTGTAGCGCTTGTCATGATATCTTTAGTTGCAGAAATAAGAGAACGGATATAAAACTTCTCTCTTACAATTTTTGCATAGGCTTCAGCATTTCTTGAAGTAGGAACACTTTCAGCAAGTTGGAAAAGATACTGTTTTCCTCCTGCATCGTCATATACACCCTCACTTCTCAGATGCTCAAGCACAATCAGAGGGTCGATTCTGCCTCCCAAAGTATCAATTGTTACCATTGCAGCAAAAATTGACTTATGCTGAGGTAAAAAGAAATATTCACTTTTGAGATATTCAACGACGGTAGTCATACAGTCCGGGTCAATAAGAATTGCACCGAGAACAGCCTGTTCAGCCTCCATACTGTATGGCATATTAACTCCGTCAAAAGATGTTAAATCCATAAAATTCCCTCAAATCATTCTCCGACAAAAACGAAGATTTCTGCAGTAATTCCCTGATAAAGTTTAACTTCGGCAGTATATGTACCGTAAGATTTGATATCACCTACAGTGATTTTTTTCTTATCAACGTCAATACCGAATTCCTTTTTAATTTTCTCAGCAATTTCCTTAGTTGTTACAGAGCCGAAAAGTCTTCCGCCCTGACCTGCCGCTACAGAAAAACGTACAGTTTTTCCTTTAATTTTTTCTGCATTTGCCTGAGCATTTTCAGTTTCTGTTTTAATTCTGTATTTTTCTGCGTTCTCTTTATTTCTGAATTCGTTCATTGCCTGAGCATTTGCTTCAATAGCAAGACCTCTGGGGAAAAGATAGTTTCTTGCATAACCATCAGAAGTGTTAACAAGTTCACCTTTTTTTCCGAGACTTTTTACGTCCTGTTTGAGAATAACTTTCATATTATATACCTTCTTTCATAAACTGTCATAAAAATTGTCAATTGCCTTTTTCAGAGCAACAAGACTATCACTTGTATCTGAATTTTTCATCTGTGCTGCAGCCATTGTGAGATGGCCTCCACCACCTAATTTTTCCATAACAATCTGCACATTCAGTTCGCCCAAAGAACGTGCAGAAATATTGACGGTATCTTCCGTTCTGAAAACAACAAAAGATGCTTTAACACTACTTATGTTAAGCATTTCATCAGCAGCCTGCGACGTTATAACTCTGATATCTTTATTTTTTATATCTGCAACTGAAATCGCACAATCTCTGTAAATAAAACAGGAAGAAACAATTTCGGCTCGTGCTTTATGTTCATCTGCTGTTGAAGAAAATAATCGTTTTACTTTAATTGAGTCAGCACCTCTTGATTTAAGATAAGAAGCCGCCTCAAAAGTTCGTACACCTGAACGAAGAATAAAATTCTTTGTATCGAGCATAATTCCCGACAATAACGCATCTGCTTCTGCGGCCCCGATAATCGGCGTGTTAGACATATACGGCAGAAGTTCCGTAAACATTTCACTTGCAGAGGATGCAGCTGAATTATGATGGAAAACTACTGCTTTATCATAAAAATCAACAGATTTTCTGTGATGATCTATAACAACCACTGTTTTCGCGTTATTGACGATTTCAGGAGCTTCACAATATGCTGCTCTGTGGGTATCTACAAGAAAAACAAGAGTATCATGGGTAAGCTTTTGTATTGCGGTATTTTTATCTACAAATGGTTTGTTACCCGTCTCACTGATATATTTCTTTACAAGCTTTTCACAAAGTGAATTTTCACTGTCATAAACAATGTTAACTTCCTTGCCAAAATGTTTCATCATTGCATAAATACCAATTGCTGTGCCCATAGCATCATAATCAGAGAATTTATGACCGAGTATCAGACAATTTTCAGAAGACAAAGCAAGCTGTTTTATTGCTGAGGCAACAACCCTTGAACGGACTTTGTTACTCTTTTCATTACCGGAAGCAATACCACCATAAAAATCATAACTGTCATTTGTTCTTATAGCAACCTGATCACCGCCACGACTGAGGGCCATATCAAGTGCTTGTTTTGCATTGAAGTCACATTCTTTAAGGTCATCTCCCCTGCCTACACCCACCGACAATGTTGCAAGGCATGGTTTACCATCATATACAAAATTTCTCACATTGCCAAGAATTGAGAATTTATTTTCAAGCATCTTTTCGAGATCTTTTTCGTGACAAGTAACAACAAATCTTTCACTTCCCAGTTTTCTCATCACACAATTATAATCAGAAAACCATTTTGAAACTTCACGGTCAAGATAACTTATCAGTTCGGAAAGTTCATTATCAGAAAAACTCTGAAACATTTCATCAAAATTATCATACATACCCGTTATAACAGCAGGTTTTATTTTTTCAAGTTTATCTGCCTTTTCCTTGAGTTCAGTTATATCAAAGAAATATATGAGATAACCTTCTTTATTTTTGAGTGTTACTTTAGTTGAAAACAAGTTATAACTGTTAGTGTCAATTTCTGCAAAACCGGTGCCTGTTGTAAAAAGGCCGTCGATAGAGAATTCACTAAGATAATCACCGAGAAAATTACTATTTCTTTCAGAAAGAGAAGCAATATTTTTCTTGAATAGATCATTGTACCACAACAATGTGCCGTCACTATAACAAAGCAATGCCGGCATTGACATTGAAGTCAACACACTGCGCTCATCAGCACCAATGTTATTAGTAAGCTCAGAAATAGCATCAAAATGTTCTTTACGCCAATATTTTCTGACAACAAGGTAACCTAAATAAGTCAAAATCAAGCAAAGACCGCCGATGATTGCCAATGCTTTACTGTAGAAGTAAGTGGCAATTACAAAGGCAGCCGATAAAACAAACGCTGTAATTAAAAACCAACTTTGTTTTAATCGCTTGTTTTTCATTTAAACCTCCATAAATATGGGTAAAATCATAGGTGTTCTCTTTGTTCTTTCAAACATAAGACGAGAAACCTCATCACGCACTCTTACTTTAAGTGTCGCCCAGTCTTTAACTCCGTTATAAAGACAAGATTCAATTGCTTTTATGGCAACTTCCCTTGCTTCACCCATTAAATCTTCAGCTTCACGTACATATACAAAACCACGTGAAACTATTTCAGGGCCTGAAACGATATAACAATCTGTAAGGTCAATTGTAGCTGCAACAATTACGAGACCATCTTCAGACAAACGTTTTCTGTCACGAAGAACAATATTACCTACATCACCAACGCCTGAACCATCAACAAAAACCTGTCCTGCAGTAATATTTTCATCAAATCTGAATTCATCTTCAGAAACAACTACTTGTGAACCGTTTTCAGCAATGATAATATTATCTCTGTCTATACCGATGCTATCTGCAAGCATACCATGTTTTGTAAGGTGTTTGAGTTCACCATGAACAGGAATAAAATATTTTGGCTTAAGAAGACCCATAAGAAGCTTCAGTTCTTCCTGACATGCGTGACCTGAAACATGTACATCATACATTTTTTCGTAAACAACTTCTGCACCAAGACCCATAAGTTCATTGATAACTTTACTTACTGTCTTTTCATTACCGGGAATAGGCTGTGCAGAAATAATTACATAATCATTGGGAGTTATCATTACTTTTCTGTGCTCAGACATCGACATCCTTGCAAGTGCAGACATGGGTTCACCCTGACTGCCTGTTGTTATAAGAACAAGTTGGTCAGGAGTATAATTCTTAATCATATCAATGCTGATAAGAACACCTTCAGGAACTTTAAGATAACCAAGTTCAGAACTTATAGAAACTACATTCTCAAGACTTCTGCCCGAAAGAGCAACTTTTCTGCCGAGGGATTTTGCAACATCTATAATTTGCTGAACACGATGAATGTTTGATGCAAAGGTTGCAACAATTATTCGTCTGTCACCGGCTTTTCTGAAAAGATTTTCAAAACTTTCACCGACTTTTCTTTCGCTTTCAGTGTAACCGGGACGCTCAGCATTAGTTGAATCAGAAAGCATACATAAAACGCCTTCATCACCTATCTGTGCAAAACGGTTGAGATTAATAACTTCACCATCAATAGGTGTATTGTCAATCTTGAAGTCACCGGTCTGAACAATTGTACCGGCTTTTGTTTTGATAGCATAAGCAACTGCATCAGGAATTGAATGATTGACATGTATTGCTTCCACAGTAAATTTTCCGAGTTTGATTTTATCCCCGGGACTGATAACGTTAAGTTTTACAGAACTAAGAAGACCGTGTTCTTTAATTTTTCCTGAAATAAGACCAATTGTTAATTTGGTTGCATAAACAGGAATATTTGCAGTTTTGAGAAGATATGGCAAACCGCCTATGTGGTCTTCATGGCCATGTGTTATAAGAATACCTTTAATTTTATCAATATTCTTTTCAACATAAGAAAAATCAGGTATAACAAGATCAACACCTAACATATCAGGGTCGGGAAAAGACATACCGCAGTCAACGAGAATAATATCATCCTCGTATTCATACAGAGTCATATTCTTACCAACTTCATTCAGTCCACCGAGAAAACCTATTTTCACAGGTGTAGGAGGAAGCAGTTTTTCTATCGTTTTTTTACTTGCATGTTTATAATAACGCTTAAAATTCCCCTGCTTAGCTGAGGATTTATTTTTAGAATTCTGTTTATTTTTCTTATTATTCTTGTTATTTTTTAAATCTTTTTTGTTTTTGTCATTAGCAGGCATCTGTTTTGTTCAACTCTCCTTTGCTGATTTAATTTATGTATATTCAAACGAACTTATATTCAAACAGTATATCAATTAATTATACTATCCGAGGAAAACAATGTCAAGAATAATATGGCTGAATTTTCCTGATTTTATTCAATTCTTACATATATTTCCGGGTTTCAGCAACTGCAAGTGCATCACATCTTTCATTCTCAGGATGTCCGTTATGACCTTTAAGCCAATGGAACGTAACACTATGTTTATCAAGTAAAATAAGCATTTCTTCCCATAAATCAACATTAAGTGCAGGTTTCTTATCGGCTTTACGCCAGTTATTCTTTTTCCATGAGTAAACCCATCCTTTGACAATACTATCGCAGACATACTTTGAGTCGGTATAAAGTTCAACTTCGCAAGGTTCATTCAAAGCTTTAAGGCCGCTGATTACGGCAGTCATTTCCATACGATTGTTAGTTGTTTCTCTTTCTCCGCCACTTAACTCTTTTTCAATACCTTTATATCTGAGAATTGTTCCCCATCCTCCCGGACCGGGATTACCTGAACAAGCTCCATCGGTAAACATTTCAACTTTTTTCATCATTACATTCCTTTATCTTTTTTATATGCCGCTTCAATTGCATTAAAAACAATTTTGTCAATTTTGTTTGTTTGATTTAAGTGAATTTCTTTTTTTATTCCAACAATTGACGCTGTTACTATATCAAGCGCATCTTTTTTTGAAAGACCGTATTTTACCCCTACACGTGAAATTGCATCAGCAAACAGATATGAATATGCAGGTGAGCAACCTGCAATTGCTGAATAAATTGAAAATTTATCTTCATCAACTTCTACTGCCGTTCCGAAAGATTCAAGTATTCTGGTTGCCATAGCTATATCTTTATCATTAACATTATCGGAGAAAGTATATCCTGAGACAGCCCGACCTGCAATAGCATTTATATTCGGCATAACACGTATCACTTTTACATCGCAACCTATGTAGTTTTTTAATCGTTCTACACTCTGACCTGCAGCAATCGATATGACAAGTGGATTAACTTTACAAAACAGTTCTTTGAGTGGAGTCAAAACCTTTTGTAAAGCTATTGGCTTTACAGCAAGAACAATACATTCACATTGTTTAATGAGTTCATCATTACTTTTAAAAGCGATGATGCCAAGTTTTTCTGCACCTGAGTTAAGTTTATCTGTATCAGTATCAAATGCACCAATTTCCTTGGCTTTAAAATTTCCGGAAGTGATCATACCTGTTACTATTGCTTCAGCCATGTTTCCAAAGCCGATAAATCCTACTTTTTTCATGTTTTATTCCTTTCAGCCTAAAAAATCTTGTGTCATAGAAAGAATCTCACATATTTCATCAGAAATTAACTTCAGAAATTCAGATGTTTCTTCATTTTCAGCGAGTATTTTTCCGATTTTACCTACTTTTCTTACAAATGATTTATTCAACCTTATTTCATCATACAGGAGTGGACATATACCTTTTGCACGAGGGTCCTCAGCAATATAGACTCTACCATCATAAAGTATCGGAAATAACGGAAACAACCTACACGCTATCGGTCTGTAGTTTCGGTCACACTTACCGTTGCATATCAGAATTTTACGGTTTACACCATCAGTTTTTATTGTGAAGTCATCTATGTTTTCTAAAAACTTTTCCTCCCCCGGAAAGAGAATCATGCCTGTTTCATTATCCCCTTTACAGCATTCTCCACCACAAATTTTTCCGCAATCACTTTTCAGTGGTGTTGTATCATGAAGAATTTTGTACACTTTTTTTATTGTTTTTTCGGTGTTCATATCATCTGCAACTCCAATAAACTATAACTAACAGAAGTATACAGCACCCGTAATAAAAAGTCAATGAAGTTGACACAAAACCTTATTTCAGATATAATGAACGAAGAATAAATTGTGTGGTGATAAATAATGAGCAAAAAGAAAAAGACATCTGATACAACATTGAAACTTGTTATATCAGCACTTATGCTTGCATTATCTATAATTCTTCCGACAGTTATTGCCATGGGTAGTCAACGCCTCGGACAGATATTTTTACCGATGCATATACCTGTAATGTTATGTGGAATAGTCTGTGGCACTCCCTATGGTATAATAATCGGTCTTATTGCACCATTACTTAAAAGTGTAATTACGGGTTTACCGGTTATGACGTCTGCTGTTTCAATGGCTTTTGAACTCGCAACCTATGGTGGAATGTGTGGAATGCTTTACAAAGTTTTCCCTAAGAAAATAGGATTTATTTATCCGAATCTCCTGATTGCAATGATTGTAGGCAGAGTTGTAAACGGTTCAATAAATTACCTCATTACAACAGCATCTGACAGCGATTTTGCACTTAGTTCATTTATTACATTAACTACTGTTAACGCTTTACCCGGCATTGTAATTCAATTAGCACTTATTCCTCTTATTGTGATATCATTAAGAAAGACAAGGTTTATGCTCAATGAGTAACAAAACAGAAGAATTAATCAAATCACTCTTTTCAAACAACAAAGAGATTGTAATTGCTATAGAAGGTCCGTGTACTTCGGGAAAAACAACTCTCGCTGAAGAAATTGCTGAACAATTTGATTGTAACATCATACATATCGATGATTTCTTTCTGCCGTTTAACAGAAAAACTTCCCTGAGGTTATCAGAGCCCGGCGGAAACATTGACTATGAAAGATTTTACGATGAAGTTGTAATAAATCTTAAATCAGGCAAAACTTTTGATTACGGTAAATTCAGTTGCAGTAAAGCTACTGTTTCCGAACTAATCCAAATTACACCTAAACCTTTGACAATCGTTGAGGGAGTCTATTCAATGCACCCGTATTTTGGTGATATTTATGATTTTAAAATTTTTCTCGATATAAACGAAGAAACGAAAATCAAAAGACTAAAAATGCGTTCTCCTGAAAAACTTGACAGATTTTTAAATGAATGGATTCCTATGGAAAATAAATACTTTAATGAATTCAACATAAAAGTAAAGTGCGATTTAATAATTGATAACAATTAAATTATAATTTTTTTGAAATTACTATTGATTTTTTTACAAAGATACAATATAATATATTAGTAATTTCGCCGGAATGATGGAATTGGCAGACGTGCTGGACTCAAAATCCAGTGGTAGCGATACCGTGCGGGTTCGACCCCCGCTTCCGGCACCAAAAAAGAAACGACAGATTCCAAAAGGAATTTGTCGTTTCTTTTTATATTTACTGAAATCTGTATTTTCAATTTTTATTAAAAATCTTATCGTAATATGCCTCAATTACAATATTTCTGTCATAATTATCTTCTACAAATTTACGCCCTTTAAGTCCCATCTGAACCTTATCTTCATAAGGCATGTTTATAAATTTTTCTACTGCTTGTGCAAGATCAAGCGCATCTTTCACATTAAAACCGAGGCCTGTTTCACCGTCAATATAAGTTTCTTTACATCCTGTTACACGTGTTGCAAGTACAGGTCTTCCACAAGCTGAACCTTCAAGAAGTACATTAGCAATACCTTCATGATAAGAAGGCAGAATATTTGCCCAACCTCTGGCGACATAAGGATGAATATCATTCTGTGAGCCATGATAACAAATAGTACCGTTATCATTTAATTCTTTAATAAGATCAGGGTTTACATCTTCTTCAAGAGGACCAATAACATCAAAAATGACTTCAGGGTATTTCTTTTTGATAATTTTTGCCGCTTCAAAAAGTTCAAAAGCACCTTTATCTCTCATAACTCTCCCTACAAAAACAAGTCTTACAGGTGTGTTTTCTTCAGGATACTTTTCAAGTTTATGATACTCAAGATTAACTCCCGAACCGGGAATAATGGAACTGTTATTTTCGTTAATAATTCCTGCATTTCTGAACAAATCATAATTAGGCTGATTCTGAAAGAATGTGTGGTGATTTTTTCTGAGTCCGATTTTATAAAGAGTCATAGTAAGTTTACTGAGCAGACCACCATTAGCAATTGAAGTACCAAGACCGGTAACATTTGAAATGCACTTGTTTCTTGTAAGTGCACAGGCAAGACTTCCGTAAATGTTAGCCTTGATTGTGTATGTAAGGACCGCATCAGGTTTTAATTTTCGGAGTGTTTTAATATATGATAAAATAAGTTTAAGATCCTTCAACGGATTCATACCTCTACGGTCAACTGATGTAGGAATTATCTTGCATCCCATTTCTTCAAAAAGTCTGTTGTCGTCACTTTCAGAAATCGCAAGATAAACCTCATTACCTTCAGAAATAAGTCTTTGCATCAATTCCCTTCTGTAGTAATACAATCCTGTAAAACCGTGTGCCATAAATAAAACTTTTTTCATTTATATCAGCCCTTCAATAAAATTCCTAACAATTTTATCATTTTTTATTTTACATGTCAACTGAAGTTACTTGACAACAAAATACTTATATTCTATAATTCTTTTTAATTGGAGATGACAGCAAAATGTTAAAAGAAAAGTTAACAAAAATTAATATGAAAAATATCGTGTCAGCAACAAAAATATTCTTGTAATGGTTCATTATATCTGTTTTAACAGGTGTAATTGTAGGCATTGTCGGAATTGCATTTCATTATGCAATTGATTATGCAACTGAACTGAGAAATCATCACATCTGGCTTATTTATTTACTCCCTGCAGGCGGTTTATTGATAGCATTATTCTATCATATCTGCAAAAAAGATGATGATAAAGGTACTAACTTCGTTCTCTCGGCAGTAAAAGGTAAAAACAATATTTCAATACTTACCGCACCACTTATTTTTATCAGTAGTACCATAACACATCTGTTCGGAGGCTCAGCAGGCAGAGAAGGTGCTGCACTTCAGCTGGGTGGATCAATTGCAAACAATATCGGACGTTTAATAAAACTTGATGAAAAAGAAATCAGAATTATCACAATGTGCGGTATGAGCGCAGCGTTTTCGGCTTTGTTCGGTACTCCTGTCACTGCTGCGATTTTTGCCATTGAAGTTGTAAGTGTGGGAATAATGCATTTTTCGGCAATATTCCCCTGCACCGTCTCTTCGCTTACAGCATATATATTAGCTGGTTTTTGCTCAGTAGCACCTACAAAATTTCAATTAAACGGTATGCCTGATTTTACTTTATTATCATTTGGCAAAACAGGTATGCTTGCTGTTTTATGCGCAATTTTGAGTGTAATTTTCTGCATTACAATGCACAAAACATCTGAAATTTATAAAAAACTTTTCAAAAACAGATATATCAGAATCGCTGTTGGGGGTATTCTTGTTTTAATCCTCACTCTGATTGTCGGAACTTATGATTACAATGGTGCGGGAATGCATATTGTTGAAAAAGCATTTTCAGACAATATAAAATTTGAGGTTTTTATTCTGAAAATTATATTTACAGCACTTACTCTTGGTGCAGGTTACAAAGGCGGAGAAATTGTACCTGTATTTTTTACAGGTGCTACATTCGGAAATGTGGTGGGTAATATTCTCGGGTTATCACCTTCTTTCGGTGCAGGAATAGGTATAATTTCACTTTTTTGCGGTGTTACTAATTGCCCCGTGACATCAATTATATTAAGCATTGAACTTTTTGGCAGTGAGGGAATTATGTTCTTTTTCCTTGCATGTGCACTAAGTTATATGCTTTCAGGAAATTGTGGCTTATATGAAGAACAAGAAATCAGATACTCAAAATTAAAGCTTGAAAAAATTGACCGAAAAATTCAGTAAAATAGTTGTTTTATTATTGAAATCCACGATATAATGTGTTATCATTGTAAAAAAAGCACAGAAAGTAGTGATGTTATGAAAAAATTCCCTGTTGCTGTTCAGCTTTATTCTGTAAGAGATAATATGGAAAAAGATTTTGAAGGCACATTGAAAAAAGTAAAAGAATTAGGTTATGAAGGCGTTGAATTCGCAGGTCTCTTCGACAAAAGTCCGGAAGAGGTCAAAGCACTTGTAGAAGAAATCGGTCTTATACCTATTTCTGCTCATGTACCCTACGCTGAATTGGTAGACGATGTAGAAAAAGTTCTTTCCGGTTATGCAAAAATCGGATGTAAATTTGTTGCAATTCCTTACTTAACAGAAGAATATCGTCCCGGTGCTGAGAAGTTTGATGAACTTGTTGAAAACATTAAAATTATTGGTGCTAAAGCTAAAGAACTTGGTATGACTCTTATTTATCATAACCATGATTTTGAATTTGTAAAAATCGGTGATGAATACGGTCTTGACGTTCTTTACGCTTCAGTTGATGAAGATATTTTCCAAACTGAACTTGACACTTGCTGGGTAAATGTTGGTGGCGAAAATCCTGCTGAATATATCCTTAAATATTCAGGAAGAAGCCCTGTTGTTCATCTGAAAGATTTTGTTATCAATGGTGAACAGAAAGGCTCTCTCTACAAACTTATCGGCATTGATGAAGAAGAATCAACAGACAATGGTGAAGAAGGTTTTGCTTTCAGACCTGTGGGTTATGGTTGCCAGGATTTCAAAGCAATCCTTGAAGCAAGTGAAAAAGCGGGTGCTGAATGGGTGGTTGTTGAACAGGACGAAGCAACAATGGGTAAAACACCTCTTGAAAGCATTGAAATGAGCCGTAATTATCTTAAAGATAATTTTGGTATATAAACTAAATTATAAAAAAGCGAGGTATATAAAATGGCTGAAACTAAAGTTAATATCCTTGATGAATTCAAGGTAAAACACGAAAAAAACGAAATTGATGCAAGTAAAAAACTCAAAGTAGGTATCATTGGTACAGGTTGGATTGCAGATGCTCACATGGAAGAATATCTCAAAATGCCTGATATTGAATTCGTAGGTGCTGCTGACCTTATTCCCGGTAAAGCAGATGCTTTCCTTGAAAAATGGGGTGTTAAAGGTGCAAGAACTTACCTTTCACACAAAGAACTTCTTGACAATGAAGAACTTGATGCTGTAAGCGTTTGTACATACAACGCAACACATGCTGAATGTACAATTTACGCTCTTGAAAAAGGCGTTAACGTACTTCTTGAAAAACCAATGTGCGTTACAACAGAAGAAGCAGTTGCTATCTGCAAAGCAGAAAAAGCAAGTGGTAAAATCGTTTCTGTAGGATTCCAGCCCAGATTTGATGAAAACATGAAAATGATTAAAGAAATCGTCCAGTCAGGCGAACTTGGTGAAGTTTACTACATCCAGACAGGCGGCGGCAGAAGACGCGGTATCCCCACTCCTTTCGGTACTTCATTCATTGAAGAAGAAACTGCAGGCATCGGTGCTCTTGGTGATATCGGTTGCTATTCACTCGACATGCTTCTCAACGCTATCGGTTATCCGAAGCCCCTTACAGTTACAGGTTATAAATCAGACTTCTTCGGAAAAGCTGATGATTACGAGCACAAAGATGTATTCGGTGTTGACGACTTTGCAGCAGCATTTGTTCGTCTTGAAGGTGGCATTATCCTTGACTTCCGTATTTCATGGGCAATGAACATGGATACTGCTGGTGACGCTCTCATCCTCGGTAAAAAAGCAGGTCTCAGAATTCCTTCAACAGAATGCTGGAATGGTTCAATTGGCGGACCTCTTAAAATTTATCGCAACATCGGTTCAAGTGAAGTATGCACAGAAATCCCTGAAAAGAGAAATGACGGTGAAGGCAACTTCTATAAGAAAATTCGTTCATTCCTTGATGCAGTTAAGACAGGTGGTCCTGCTCCTGTTCCCACAAGCCAGATTCTTTACAACCAGGCAATTATTGATGGTATCTGTAAATCAGCAAATCTCGGTCACGAAATCGAAATCGAAATTCCTGAAGTTTAATTATTTTAATGCATAAATAATGTGTTAAACCTCGTGTTATCGACTTTTAATCATCGGTAACACGAGGTTTTTTATTATAACATGTAAGCGTGATTAATTGGTCCCGAACCTTTTCCTAAATCAAGCATCGAAGACAGTGCTTCTGAGATATATTTCTTTGCGTTCAACACTGATTCCTCCAAGGAAATTTCTTTAGCAAGATTTGAGGCAATAGCAGATGAAAGAGTGCACCCTGTTCCATGAGTGTTAGGATTTTCAATTCTTTTCCCCTCAAACCATTTATAAGAACCATTTGAATACAAAAGATCGTTTGCATCGCTTATACTGTGTCCGCCTTTAAGAAGCACAGCACAACCGTATTTATCTCCAATTGACTTTGCAACTTTCTCTATATCTTCCTCGTTTTCAATTGTCATTCCTGAAAGAACCTGTGCCTCAGGTATATTCGGTGTAACAAGTGTTGCAATTGGAAAAAGATAATCAAGCGTTTTCAACGCTTCGTTTTTCATCAGC
>JAZRNJ010000217.1:0-19408 GCA_045648125.1 Acutalibacteraceae bacterium | reverse complement strand
GATTATCAATGTTACCATAAAAAACAACTCCTTTTAACTTTATGTAAAGACCCTGAGGTCTTTTTTCTTATTTTCCGAGCCTTTCTTCAAGCTCTTTTTTCATTTCTTCATATCCCGGTTTACCGAGAAGTGCGAACATATTCTTCTTGTAGCTTTCAACACCGGGCTGGTCAAATGGGTTAACGCCAAGGATGTAACCACTGATTGCACAAGCCTTTTCAAAGAAGTAAATAAGTTCACCAAGAGAATACTCGTTCATTTCTTCAAGTGAAATGATGTTGTTGGGAACCTGACCGTCTGTGTGAGCAAGAAGTGTGCCTTCAAATGCCTTTCTGTTGACGAATGACATTCCCTTTCCTGAAAGGAAGTTGAGTCCGTCAAGGTTTTCAGGGTCTGTTCCGATTATATATTCCTGCTGAGGTTTCTCAAAAGTGATTACAGTTTCCATAAGGTGTCTTTCACCTTCCTGAATATACTGTCCCATTGAATGGAGGTCAGTTGAGAAAATAACTGATGCAGGGAAAATACCTTTGTTTTCTTTACCTTCGCTTTCGCCGTAAAGCTGTTTGAGCCATTCATTCATCATTGCAAATGAAGGTTCGTAGCTGACGTACATTTCAGTTTTCTTACCTTTTCTGTAAAGAAGGTTTCTGATTGCAGCGTATCTGTAACAAGCATTGTTATCGATATCTGTATCCATGAATGCTTCACGGGCATCCTGTGCACCTTTCATCAGAAGGTCAATATCAATTCCTGCTGCTGCAATGGGAAGAAGACCGACTGCTGTGAGAACTGAGTATCTGCCGCCTACATCATCGGGAATAACGAAAGTTTTGTATCCCTCTCTGTCTGCAAGGCCTTTGAGAGTACCCTTCTCTTTATCAGTTGTAACGTAAATTCTGCCTTTTGCTTCTTCTTTGCCGTATTTATCTTCAAGCATTTTCTTGAAAACACGGAAAGCAATTGCAGGCTCAGTTGTTGTGCCTGATTTTGAAATTACGTTGACTGAAAAATCTTTTCCGTCACAAAGAGCGATAATTTCATTAAGTGCTGTAGGGCTGATTGAATTACCTGAGAATAAAATCTGAGGTGTATCTTTTGCCAAGAGATTATAGTTTGCACTCTTACAATATTCAATTGCTGCTCTTGCACCAAGATAAGAACCACCGATACCGATAACAACAAGAACGTCAGAGTCTTTTCTGATTTTCTCTGCTGATTTTTTGATTTCTTCAAATTCCTCTTTATCGTAGTTTACGGGAAGGTCAACCCATCCGAGGAAGTCGTTTCCTTTGCCTGTTGCATTGTGCAGTTCTTCATGTGCTTTTACTACTTCTGCACGAATTGCGTCGAGTTCTGCCTTTTCAATAAAACTCTCTGCATATTTACTGTTAAATTTCAAGTTCATTTGCTTCTCTCCTTAGTTTTTACATTTCAATTGTACAATAAATTACATAATTTTGCAATAGATTTTTGAGATTTTTCACAAATTTTTTATTAAACCAGCATCATAAGAAGTCGTCTGAAAGCAAGAGGCAGTTTCAAAGTATCCACATTTTCGGGTGATAACAATTTATATTCACCCAACATTTCCCCGTCAAGAGTAAATTGAACTTCTCCTAACGTCTGCCCTTTTTCCACCGGTGCATTCACTCCCACTGCAAGGGAAACTGTCTGTTTTATGTCACCTGACCTGCCTTTTTTTACAAGCACCGGTTGCACTTCAGGAATTGCAGGAGTAATTTTATCTTTTTCTCCTTTTACCACAATAACATCGGTAATGAGTTTTTTGTTTATACGTGGCGTTACACTCTCATAATTTGAAAATCCCCAATTAAGCATTGCCTTTGCAGTTTCAAAACGGTCATTGCTGTTTTCACTACCCATAACAACTGCCACAAGATGAAGTCCGTCTCTTTCTGCAGTAGCACTCAGGCAACAACCTGCTTTTGAAGTTGTACCTGTTTTAAGTCCCGTTGTGCCCGGATAAAATCGTACAAGTTTGTTTGTATTGACAAGTTCAGTTTTTCCGTCTCTCAGGGAATCCATCCATACGGTTGTATACCTCATCACAAGTTCCTTATACTTCATAAGTTCCCTTGACATTACGGCAATGTCATAAGCAGATGTATAGTTTGTGTCAGTATCGTCAAGACCACTGCAATTGACAAAGGTTGTATCGTTCATACCAAGTTCCTTTGCTCTGTTATTCATAAGCTGGATAAAGGCTTTTTCACTACCTGCAATATATTCTCCCAGAGAACAGCAGGCATCATTAGCACTTGCAATTGCAACTGCTTTGAGAAGAGAATCAACAGTCATCTCTTCCCCTTCCTTTAGCCATATCTGAGAACCTCCTTTTCCCGCTGCGTGAGCAGATGTTCTTACCATATCGCTCAGAGCAATTTTTTCTTCCTCAATTGCTTCAATAAAAAGCAGAAGCGGCATGACTTTAGTCACAGATGCGGGAGGCAATTTTTCGTGAGCATTCTTCTCCATTAATATTCTGCCCGAAGATACGTCCATTAAAATTGCAGATTTCGCTTTGATTTCAACGGGATATTTTTCTTCAGTTGCAAAAACACACGTAGAAAAAGCCACAGCAAATGAAATTATAACTGCTAAAATACCGATAAATTTCTTCATTTCAAAACCCCTTTCATTTATATTACTCTATGAAGTTTTTTCCTTTTTAATTACTTTAAAATGCTCTTAATAATTTTTAATGTTGCAAAATGAGAAAAATGTGGTATAATCTGCTTGTAAAATAATTTTAAAAGGAGATAATCAAAATGAAAAAATTACTTTCACTTTTACTTGCAGTGCTTATGGCTTTCTCAGTAGTAACATTTACTGCAAGTGCTACAGAAGCTGATGAACCCACAACAGGAGAAACAGAAGTAACACCTGAAACTCCCTCAGAAACACCTACAGAAACACCTACTGAATGTGCTCACAAATGGGCAGCAACAATTATAATAGATGCAACCTGCACAAAAGAGGGCGTAAGAATCAGAGAATGTGAACTCTGCGGTAAAGAAGAACCTGCTGAATACTTCGGTCCTTTTGCACACAAATATGAAGAAGAAGTTAAAGTTGAAGCAACTTGCGCAGACAAAGGCTACGCAGGTAAAAAATGTACCGCATGTGGTGATATTGACATTGAAAGCGAAACACCTGCATTACCTCATACATACGGTAAATGGGAACAAAAACTTGCTCCTACATGTACTGAAGCAGGTTTAAACGAAAAAGTCTGCTCAACTTGTAATGGTGTTGAAAAAGAAGTTGTTCCTGCACTCGGACATGATTACAAAGAAGAAGTTATTGAGCCCGACTACGAAAACGGTGGTTACACAATCATCAAATGTAAACGTTGTGACTACAATGCTAAAAAAGAAGGCAGTGAAACCGACAAACTCAAGGGCAAAGTTGTAAGCCTTGAACTCGGCGACAAAATTGTTCTTAACTACGAAGACACTGTAAAAATTGATATGTCAGGTCTCGTAGTAGGCGGTGACGTTGACTATACAGTATCATACGAAATCAAGCACAGATTACCCGAAGAAAAGGTTATTGAATTAGTCGACGCAAAAGAAGGCACTATCAAAGCAGTAGGTATGGGTAACGCAACACTTAAAGTTACAGTTACAGACGAATACGGCAACGTTGTTGACGATTCTGTCACAGTACAGGTTAACTTCTCAATTCTTGACTGGTTTGAGCTTATCTTCTCAATCCTTAAAGCAGCAATTGAAATCGTTCTCGGTGGTCTCGATTTCTCATCACTCGGTCAGCTTTTCAAATAATTTCTATAAAAAAATACTTAGTTTTTTCTGACTAAAAACAACACCTTCCCTTGGAAAATCCAAAGGAAGGTGTTTTATTTTATTCAACAGTCTAATTATAATTTTTAACGAAAAATCCCCTCCGACATTTTCTTGCGAAAATGCCACCTCCCCTTGCATTTTCAAGGGGAGGCTTAAACCGAAGCTCACAGCTAAACTATAATTTACTTGTTTTTTCTGTATCTGATAAGTGCCACAACAGATGAAACAATACCTGCTATCTGTGCAAAAACTGCAGTTGAACCGAGGACTGTGTGGTAAATTGTCCAACAACCCATATTGCCCAGAAGGAATAACCTGATATTCTGTTCTTTTTTCTGGAACATCGCTACCATATACAGTATTGCTGCTGCAATTGACAAAATATCAATCGGAGATTTATATCCGTAAAGTCCTCCTCCTACATACAAAACAAGGAAGAAAATCATTTCAGGAATTTTTACGTCCGTTTCTTTTTTATCATGCCATATAGCCATTAAAATCTGTAAAACTGCAACAGCGCAGATTATCACGCCTGAGTCCACTTTTCCGCTGAGAAGAAAAATATTCAGAGATGAAAGAAGATTTACTACTATCGACAAAATGTACATCTGCTTTTTTTCCTTGAGCTGCAGATTGATAATTGCTCCTATGGTTACTAAAATTCCTACTGCTTGTCCTATATAATATGTCATAAAATCACCTTGAAGGATTATAACACATCTTCAATAAAAAGTCTACTATGTTTTATTATATTGACACATAATTAAAGTAGTGCTACAATTGAATTACCAATTTTTACGAGGTGATATTTTATGAAATTAGGTATTATAAATGGTTGGGAAGAAGGCAACTTCAAATATGTTCATGACAAAGGTCTTGAAGCAATTGAATTCTGCGTAAACCACAACTATGATTCAGAAGAATTTCTCTCAAAAGCCGAAGCGATAAAAGGCTATAGCGAAAAGTACAATGTATCTGTCGGTTCAATGGGCAGATGGGGTATGATAAGAATTGACGAAAACGGTGAAATCATTCCCGAAGCACTTCAGGCTGACAAAAACATTATTACTGCAGCAGGGGTTATCGGATGTCCCGTTTTCAACTGTGGTGTCAACTATATTGAAAGCAAAAGTTTTTATGAAAACTGCGAAATCGCAATTAAGTATTTCAGAACTCTCATTGATTTTGCAAAAGATAAAAATGTAAAAATTGCTTCTTATAACTGTGACTGGGAAAACTTTGTTGTTGAACCTAAAGCATGGAATTACATAATGTCTGCACTGCCTGAACTTGGCATCAAATATGACATTTCACATTGCCTTTCAAGAAACGGCGATTATTTCCAGGAAATGCTTGACTGGGGTTCAAGATTTTATCACTTCCACCTCAAGGGCAGAGTTACCGTAAACGGTGAACACTATGACGATGCTCCTGCAGGACTTGATATGATTCAGTGGCCTGCAGTTATGGATATTCTCTATACAATGGACTATGACGGAATGCTCTCAATTGAGCCTCATTCACATTTCTGGCAGGGTAAAAAAGGTCAGTGGGGTATTGATTATACAATAAACTATTTCAGACCTATGGTTATGCCTGAAAATTATAACTTTGACGACAGTCCCTATATGCCCTGATTTGTTATTTTTCACAAAAAGGGCAGCGTGAAAATACCTCGGAAATACTGAGATGTAAAAATTGAAAAAATTCACAGATTTTTATTTACAGATAAAATATTTCTGTGATATAATATACGCGTATTAAATTTGACGTTACCGCAAGGCAACAAAAGGAGTCTTTAAAATGAAAAAATTGTACGAAGGCAAAACTAAAAACGTTCTCCTTGATGAGGAAACAGGCATTGTTCACCTTCTTTTCAAGGATTCAGCAACAGGCGAAAACGGTGTTTTCGATCCCGGCTCAAACACAGTAGGCAGCAGCGTTGAAGGTAAAGGCAAAATCGGCCTTGCTATTTCAAAATATTTCTTCGAACTTATGGAGAAAAACGGCATCCCCACACATTTCATTGATGCTAATGTTGAAGAAGGTCTCATGAAGGTTCGTAATCTTACAGTACCTCCCCTTGAATTCATTCTCCGTTACTATACAGCAGGTAGCTTCTGCCGTCGTTTTGATATTCCCGAAGGCATTGAATTTGACCCCTGCTACAAAGAAGTTACTCTCAAGAGTGATGCTCAGGGCGACCCCCTTGTTACAGAAAGAATCTGTATCATGAAAGGCATTCTCAAAGAAGGTCAGTATGACGAAGCACTTGACGTTGTTGAAAAAGTTGGTGCAGTTCTCAGAAAAGAACTTGCTTCTCTCAACCTTCAGCTTATTGACTTCAAAATCGAAATCGGTTATGACGAAAACGGCAAAGTTTACGTTGCTGACGAAATCACACCCGACATCTGGAGAGTTAAAGACGAAAACGGCAACATCCCCAACCAGATCGATTGCTCAAAAATGCTTCTTGAAAAACTTTCTAAATAAGTTAACAAACATTAAGACCGTCATTCATTCCGAATGGCGGTTTTTTCAATTGACTCATTGTGTAAAAAGTGTTATTATTGAGATGTAAACTTGACTTTACATACTGTTTTTTTGAAAATGTAAAGTCAGATTGGTAGAATTATAAATATTTTTCTGCTATACTCGTTTCAAAGGAGGCATGGTAATGTCAACGGCAGATAAAATTGTTAAATTAAGAAAAGAGCAGGGCTTGTCTCAGGAGGCCTTTGCAGAAAAAATGGGAGTATCAAGACAGTCTGTTTCTAAATGGGAATCAGGCGTATCTGTTCCCGATACAGAAAAAATTCTTGCAATGAGTGAACTTTTCGGAGTATCAACAGATTATCTCCTGAAAGATATTGAGGAAGAAGTAATTCCTGAAAGCACAGAAATTATCAACGAACCTTTTGTAGAAGAAAGAGAGGTTGAATACAAAGTGAAAAAGAAAAATCCCTTACTTAAAATAATCAGTACTTTACTTGCACTTGCAGTAATTGTAACTGCCATTGCAATTCCCGCATATTACGGAAGTTACCAAGAAGCATGGTGGGAGTTTAACGGTGGTAAAATCCAATATCCTTATGTTCTTGTTCACGGTCTTGCAGGTTACGGTGAAGGTGACGGAATAAATGACACTGTGCAGTATTGGGGTGCAACATCAGGCGACCTGAAAACTTACCTGACGGAACAAGGTTACACAGTACACACTCCAAGCGTAGGTCCTTTTTCAAGTGCATGGGACAGAGCATGCGAACTTTACGCACAACTTACAGGCACAACTGTTGACTATGGCGAAGCTCATTCAAAAGAACATAATCACGCACGTTTCGGTGAAACCTTTGAAACTCCTCTTGTTGAAAACTGGGGAGAAAAAATTAACGGTGGTCAGAGAGTTAAAATCAACCTTGTGGGTCACTCCTTTGGTGGTGCAACTGTCAGACTTTTTACGTCACTTCTTGAATACGGAAGCCAGACTGAGATTAATGTAACCGGTGATGAAACATCACCACTTTTCTATGGTGGAAAAGGTAATTACGTAAACTGCGTAACTACTCTCTGTGCACCCCATAACGGCTCATCCCTTACAGAAATCATCAACGATACAGGCAGTATTCTCGGTGTAGGCAATACAACAGATTTGCTTGTTGACCTTTGCTTTAATGTTCTCGGTATCACAAATCCCGTCAGTGGAATTTACGATTTCAAACTTGACCATTTCGGCATCAATGCCGTTGAAGGTGACGGAGATGATGTTTCTTCTGCAGTAAGCGAGTTTATAAGTGCAGGTAAAGACAACGCAGTTTATGACTTGTCACCCGACGGTGCAGCTGAACTTAACAAAACAATTAAAACAGTAGAAAATGTTTACTATTTTTCATACGTTTACTCAACAACAAAGGAAGGCTCACTCCTCAAAGGACAAGTTCCTCAGCAGGGTACATTTGCACTTCTCTACCCTGTAGCACTTGCAATGGGTTCTTACACAGGAACAACTGACGGCGGAATTGTAATCGACGAAACATGGCAGGAAAATGACGGTCTTGTAAATGTAATTTCTGCAAAATATCCTTTTGGAGAAGCAAATGCACCATTCCCCACAGAAGAAGATACTGAAATTGAGCGAGGAATATGGTACGTATCAGAAACTCTTATTGGTCACCACGGAACAGTTATCGGTCTCGGTGCTGATACAGAAAGCACACAGAAATTTTTTACAGACCTGTTCACACTTGTAGACGGACTTAAAAGATAAATTTTCCATCATTTCAAGGAGGTTTATTTATGGGTACATCAGTATTGCTCGTTTTTCTGGCACCGATGATGGTTTTCTATCTGGGTTTCAAGGCCGTATTTTCTCTTTTCGGAATGGACTTTGATGCGCTTTTATCATGGTTCGGAAGCACAGAAAGTACTGACTTGTTTCTCAGTTTGTTTGCACGTATATACACCTTACTTGAACCGATAATCAAACCAATTGCAGATATGTTTAATTAAAAAATATTCATAAAATCACCTGCTTATAATTCAAAAAACTCTTGTTTTTTTGAATTAACAAAGTTATAATTGAACATATAAAATATTCAAGGAGGGGTATCTATGTTTTGTCCCAATTGCGGAAAAGATTTACCCGAAAATGCATCATTTTGTCCCGAATGCGGGAACAAAGTTACAATAACTAAAGAACAGGTTTATTCACCCTTTGATAACGGAAATTATCAGAGCGAGTCTTACAGCTTTCCTCAGGAAGAGTATGTAAATCCCAATGCAGGTAAAGTTGATTTTGTTACAGCTATAAAGTTATTTTTTCAGAACTATGCAAACTTTGAAACACGTTCAACAAAGACAGAATATTGGTGGGCATTCCTTTTTAATTTCCTTGTTTCCTCACTTTCAAACACAGTAAGAATAGGTGCAGGTGAAATTAACATTGTGGCATCTGTTGTGTCAATTGCTTTACTTATACCCGGCCTCGCAATATCAGTCAGAAGACTTCACGATACGGGCAAAAGCTGGACATATATGCTCATAAACCTGATACCGGTTGTAGGTTGGATTCTGTTTATCATTCAGCTTTGTAAAGACAGCGATGAAGATAACAGATGGGGTCCTAAGGCAAGATAAAATTCAATAAAAACCACCAAATCAGCAAGGCGTTTCAGAAACACCTTGCTGATTTGTTTCGGATACATTTATAACCGATATAAATGAGCACAAAATGTATAAAAGCCATCATTCTTTTTACGGAATGATGGCTCATTTTTATTTTATTAATATGCTTTACCCCAATAAAGCATGTGCTTTGCTTTCTTGCCACAGCATACGCATGTATCTGTGATTTCTTCCTGTTCAAAAGGAATACATCTTGAAGTTACACCTGCAACTTCCTTGAGCTTTTCTTCACAAGCAAGGTCTCCGCACCACATAGCTTTGATGAAACCGGGACGATTTTCAGCATTTTCAATCATTTCATCAAGATTTTTAACGCTGTATGTCATTTCCTCACGGCGTGCAAGTGCTTTCTCATAAAGACCGTCATGTACTGCTTTGAGAAGCTCGGGGATTTTTGTTTCAAGTTCATCAAGAGAAACAAATACCTTTTCTCTGTTATCACGGCGAACAAGAACACACTGATTGTTTTCAATATCCTTGGGACCGATTTCAAGACGAAGAGGTACACCCTTCATTTCATATTCTGCAAACTTCCAACCTGCTGAATTATCACTGTCATCAATCTTAGCACGGCAGAACTTTGAAATTGTTTCAGTCAGTTCTCTTGCCTTTTCAAGAACTCCGGGCTTATGCTGAGCGATAGGAAGAACAATAACCTGAGTAGGTGCAACATACGGAGGAAGTACAAGACCGTTATCGTCACCGTGAGTCATGATAACTGCACCGATAATTCTTGTTGACATACCCCATGATGTTTCGTGAGGGAACTGCTGAGTGTTATCTCTGCCTGTGAAAGAAACATCAAAAGCCTTTGAGAAACCGTCACCGAAATAGTGGCTTGTACCACTCTGGAGTGCTTTACCGTCATGCATAAGTGCTTCAATTGTATATGTAGACTCAGCACCTGCAAACTTTTCTTTATCTGTTTTCTTACCCTTAACAACAGGAATTGCAAGACACTGTTCACAGAAGTCTGCATAAACATTGAGCATTCTTTCTGTTTCTTCAATTGCTTCCTCTGCTGTTTCGTGCATTGTGTGGCCTTCCTGCCAGAAGAATTCCATTGTTCTGAGGAAAGGTCTTGTTGTTTTTTCCCAGCGAACAACTGAACACCACTGGTTATAAAGTTTGGGAAGGTCTCTGTATGAATGAATCACTTCTGCATAGTGGTCACAGAAAAGTGTTTCTGATGTAGGTCTTACACAAAGACGCTCTGTGAGTTTTTCCTCACCACCATGTGTTATCCATGCAACCTCAGGAGCAAAACCTGCAACATGGTCCTTTTCTTTCTGAAGAAGACTTTCAGGAATAAACATGGGCATCATTACGTTTTCATGACCTGTTTCCTTAAACCTTCTGTCAAGTTCATTACGGATATTTTCCCACAAAGCAGTACCGTAAGGACGTACAACCATACAGCCTCTTACGCTTGAATAAGATGCAAGTTCTGCCTTTTTCACAACGTCTGTATACCATTTTGCAAAGTCGGTATCCATTGAAGTGATTTCTTCTACCATTTTCTTCTGGTTAGCCACTTGAAAAACCTCTCTTTTATGTTAATAGTATTGATTACATTATCAAAGATATATTATACACTATTTTTTCAGGGTTTTCAACTGTTATTTTTGTTATTTTAAATCCAAATATATACCGTAGGGGACGGGTTGCCCGTCCCGAATAAATTCTCATAAAATCTTGCGGGAGCCGAAACGGCTCCCCTACGTTGTTGCCGTTGGTAATCTGAAAACAAAAGCCACCTGCTGTGAACAGGTGACTTCAGCTTATTCTAATATTTTATTTTCTTTTTCTTATCAGGTCAGGCTTTGAAAAATCAAGAACTGCACTGAGGAGTACCACTCCGAGGATGGTTATTGCAGTTTCGATACCCATGTATGAGCCGTTATATGCAAGGGAATAAATCCACACATTCTTCCAACCCTCTGCATAATCTGCCCAGACGGTTACGCCTGAAAGAAAATGGCAAAGGAGTCTGAGAATTGACACAATTCCTGCACCGAGACCTGCTGACAGAGCCTTATTTTTAATTTTGTTTCTGAACATGCCACCAAGTCCGAGAACGGTGAAAGCCACTAAGTAATCAAGCATTGCAACTGCAATATATGCCCACACTGTGTTTACATAACTGAAGTTTGCAAGACCTGAAATGAGTTGAAAAACTGACAGAACAAACCCTGAAAACGCACCCCATTTAATACCGTGACGGTAAGATAGAATTATAATCGGCACCTGACTGAAAGCAGTCACTCCCCCACCCTGAGGAAGCTTGTAAACAGTAATCACGCTCAACACACATGAAAGGGCAATCATAATTGCACATTCCGTTAATATTCTTATTTTTCTGAAATTATCTGACATAAAAAACCTTCTTTCTGAACAAAAGGCATGATAATAAATTCCCCGAAAAAGAAAATCCGTATGACAAAAGCCATACGGATAAAGGTCAAAATTCACTTATTCCCTACGTCGGCATTATCCGTATCAGGTTATCAGGGTCAAAGGAAAACTATCCTTAATCTCAGCCGAATTTCATCAGCACCCCTTAAGTTCTTATTTAATTTTAAGACGTCTTATGTGGGTATTATATACCTGAATTTTTTACTTGTCAATAGTTTTAAACGCCTTTTTCTTTACAAGAATGAGAAGAGGGATGAGAACAAGCACTGCCACAACAGATGCAAAAAGGAACATACTTGTTGAGGGAACAAGCTTTTCAACACCGTACTCAACTATTGTAAGGTTTGAAATCTGACATGCAATATCGCCGATTGCAGGACCTACAACCATGGGAATAAGAACAACAAAAATCATTCTGATACCCTGGAAAAGGCCGACTTTATCTTCGGGAATAAAGTCACGGACAGATGCGCTGAGCTGAATCTGCAGAACAACATATCCGATAAGTGTAGGTGCAATGCCGATAAGTACAACGATAATATTTGTTGAAGTTGAAAGAATAAACAAACCTACAACGAAGAGAAGCACTGTGGGGATAAATGAAAGCAGCTTATTTTTACCGCCTACTTTAAGGAGTGCCACAATTCCTCCTGCCAACGCTGCAACTGCAAGAACTGCTGTGATAATTGTTTTCGCATCAAATACAACATCAACAAGGATAACTTTTTCAAGATAAACAAAAAGGTAAGGGAAGAAAACCTGAACTGCTACGTTGTAAAGGCAGATTGCTGCAAGTGCAAGATAGAGTTTTGAATTTTCTTTCACAACTGAGGGTCTGAAACCGTAGAAAAGGTCACTCCAATAATTTGAATTTGTTTTTTCTCCTTTAATCTGAGGTTCTTCAAGAGTAAAGAGACCAAGAATACCGCTGAATGTAACAACTGCACCGAGACCCAGGAAGAATATCTGATAGGAAATCACACCGCCCTGAGCAAGAGAACCTACACCCATAACAGCAACCATTGATATAAGACCCACAAACAGGAAAGCTGTTTCAACCTTCTGACGTGTTGCCGGAGTTGTAACATCCGTTACCCAAGCATTGAAAGCTGAGTCATTACTTGTTGAACCCATAAAAGTCATCAGCATATCCATAAGGATAACTGCCCACACAGAAAAAGCAAGAATTTTAACTTCGTCTGAAAGCCCAAAGAGTGATGCAATGTTCTCTTTTGAAATAAAACCGAAAGCAGCAGTAATAACACCCCAGATGATATAACCGATTGAGATGAATGCTTTACGTTTTTTCATCTTTTCACTGAGTGTACCCATAATGAATGTTGTTATAACTGCAGTTACTGCTGAAAGAGCAACCATTCTGCTGATAGCAGTTGTAGGTGGCATAACTCCTGCCAATGCACTTTCTGAAACTCCTTCGTAAATAGAACCGTAAAGGAATGTGTTGAAATACATGTTTTCAAGATTCCACGCTATACCGCCCATAAAGTTGAAAAGCAGTATATTTAACCACAGTCTTTTTGAAAGTTTGTTTTCCATTTTTTGACCTCCGTTATGAATATTTTTTCAGGGAAACCCCGGCGAGGGTTCCCTACGAAAAACAATTTGTTAATTGTTTTTCTACCCTCCTGCGCTTTGGAAGGCTCAGGATTTCGCACTCTGCTGAGTGCGATGAGGAGCTTTGCCCCTTCAATCCCCACGAACTTTTGAAAAAGTTCGACCAAAACTTTATGAGTTTAATAAGAAATCTGCAAGACGTTCTGATGATTTTCCGTCGAAATAATCGAAATTAAAATCTCTGAACTTTGCATTTTTTTCCGAGTCAAAATCTTTTTCTTTAATTGCTTTTATCATTTCATCGCTTGTTTTGACAACCTTACCGGGAACATATCCTTCATACTCAAAATACAGGTCTCTGTCGTTTTTGTATTTTTCTAGGTCGTAAGCGAAGAAAAGCATCGGTTTACCTAGCATTGAAAATTCCATGCATATCGAAGAATAGTCGGTAATGAGAATGTCACATTCTCGTATAAGTTCATTTACATCATCGTAAGATGTTGCATTGAAAACGCCCTCTTCAGGGACTGATGTGTGAATCTGAGGATGAAGTCTGATTACTAAAGAATACTCGTCACCCAATTCACGGTTAAATTTTTCTATATCAAAATTTTCAAGAATTTCTTTGTCTGCCTCAGGGTCATCACGGAAAGTAGGTGCATAAAGCACTGTCTTTCTTCCTCTGAGTTCAGGGAAAGTCTCATAAAAATGAGTTTTTGTGTTTTTATAAAGAGCATCTGAAGCGGGTTGTCCGAATGCAAGACATTTGTCTTTACTCACTCCGAATGCACCTGCACAGATAGGAAGTGCTTCTTTTGATGACACCACAACGTAAGTGTATTTGTCGGCACACTTCTGTGCATTTTTTCTCACATCAGGAGAAAGGTTTGTGTCCATTACAAATTTTTTCAGAATTCCCTGACCGTGCCAGAGTTGAACAATAACTGCTTTTTCAGAGAAATTAAGATTTGCCATGGGCATAAATGTATCGTTTAAAAATATGTACTTTGCAGTAGCAAGGCAAAATGCCTTGAGTGTGAAAAACTTCACTGCAGTCTTTACGCTGTCAAGTTCCCTGCTGCTTATCTCCGTAAAGAGAAAATCTCCCCTTTTTGCAAATTCTTCCCTGATGTACATTAAACTATCTTTAAAATTTGCGTTGTGGGGAGAAAGGAGAACAACTCTGTTTTCCTTGACGGGGAATAACCTGAACAGATGAAAGAAGACTGAATAAAGAAAATAAAACAATCTTTTCATACTAGCAAGTCCTTTATTTTTTACCGCCTTTGACAAGTTCATCGTACTTGTCGCAGACTTCGTTTACTTCACCGTAAGCAATAACCTTACCGTGGTCAAGAATAATCGCTTTATCGCAGAGTCTTCTGACCTGAGGTGTGTTATGAGAAACGAAAAGAACAGTTACGCCTTTTGCGAACATTGACTTTACTTTCTTTTCACTTTTTGCCTTGAACTTTGCGTCACCAACTGAGAGAACTTCGTCAAGAATAAGAACTTCAGGCTCAACTGCAGTTGCAATTGAAAAGCCGAGTCTTGCTCTCATACCTGATGAATAGTTCTTAATAGGAACATTGATGAAATCACCAAGTTCTGAGAACTCAACAATTTCGTCATATCTTTCCTCAATATATTTTCTTGAATAACCCATAGTTGCACCGTAAAGGAAAATGTTTTCCTTACCTGTGTAATTTGAGTCAAAACCTGCACCAAGTTCAAGCAAAGGTGCAATAACACCTTCAACGGAAACTGAACCTTCAGTAGGCTTGAGAACACCTGCAACTGTTTTGAGAAGTGTACTTTTACCTGCACCGTTAAAACCGAGAACACCAAGTCTTTCGCCTTTTTCAATGGTGAAGCTCACATTATCAAGGGCTCTGAACTCAGTAAAACGGAGTTTTCTTGTGAGAAGTTTTATAATATATTCTTTGACGTTGTCAACCTTTTCTTTGTTAAGGTTGAATACTACGCTTACATTTTTAACTTCCACTGCTGTGTTTGACATAGCATTCACCTCTTATATATGAAGAATAAACTTGTCCTGCTTTTTCCTGAACATCAATACACCGATTACGATGCAAACAATGCTGAAAGCAAGAGAATACCACAAATGGTTAAGATTGAACATCTGTCCGTCAAGAATACATGCACGGAACATGCTGATTATTGAATGAAGGGGATTTGCCATAATTCCAAGCTGAACATACTTGTTCATGTTCATGCTGTCAATAACGTAAACAATAGGTGTTGCATAGAAAAGAAGCATACAGAAAACATCGTAAAGATATTCTGCATCTTTGAAAAAAACTGCCGTTGTGGCTAAAATCATTCCCACACCGAGACACAGAAGAAAAAGAACAATTATGGGAACAATTGTCAGTAACATGTAGGGTGTTATGGGAACTGCCTTGTCGGTGAAACTGTAACCGATTATGAAGAAAACGAGAATTATGAGTGAAATAAGGAAAGTTATGAAACAGGAAATAACATTTCCCAAAGGATACATATATTTGGGAACGTAAACCTTTTTTATAACACCTGCACTGAGTCTGACTGATTTCATTGCCCTCTTTGTTGACTGATTGAAAAAGTCATAGAGAAGTCGACCACAGAGAAGATAGATAACGTAGTTTGAAACTCCGTCAGCACTTTTTCCGAAAAATCCGCCAAAAACAAGTGCAAGGACAATTGTTGTAAGAAGAGGCTGAAGAAGTGTCCAGAAAATACCGAGAACAGAGTCTCTGTACTGAACCTTGATATTTCTTCTCACAATTTCGCTTAAAAGAAATCTGTATTTTACAAAATCCGAAAGGAATTTTGAATTTTTAACAATTTTCAAGTTTTCAAGTTTTTCACCCATAAAGTTCACCGCCTTTATGTATTATTTGCGTGATACATTATTTACCTATCATCCATTTAAGATAGAATTTAATCATAGACTTAATCTGAACGAATTTCAGTTTAAAGTTCTTTTTGCTCTCTCTGCCCCAGACATGGTAAATAAATGCCTTGGGATAATAGAGAACTTTTGAAACTTTATTTACTGCACAAGCCAAATCAAAATCTTCAAAATAAAGGAAATATCTGTCATCAAAACCGCCGATTTTTTTGAAAAGGTCTGTTCTGATAAACATAAAACAACCTGTTGCGATTTCAACGGGATATTCTTCATCGGGATTTTTGTCAAGCATTGCATATTCTGCAAGTAAGGGAGACGGTTCATCCCCGCTTCTCATACGACTTGCAACAAGATATTTGAGTTTCGGCATTCTTTTGCCCAGAATCTGAAGTCTTCCGTCAGGAAAAAGAATTTTCGGAGAAAGCATTCCTACGCTTTCATCTTCATCAAGCTTATCTGCCATAACCTTGATAACATCGTTGTCAATAACAATGTCAGGATTTATAATAGCGTGATACTTTGAGTTTATTCTGTCAAGGACTTCATTGTGACCTGAGCCGAAGCCATTGTTTGTGCCGGGTTCGATAAGTTCAACCTGAGGGTAGTTTTCCCTGATAAACTCAGGTGTGCCGTCAGTTGAAAGATTATCTACAACAAAAAGCTTGAAACTGAGAGCTTTTGTGTATTCCAAAACTGAATCAAGAGTATCTTTTATTGTTCTCATATTGTTATGAGTCACGATACATCCCGATACCGTATATTTTTCCATTTCGCACCTCATTAGCGTGTTTCGGACAATCTCTTTTTAATTTCCTGTGCAATCGAGATTCTCCACATGATTTTCTGTTTGAAGGATGTTTTACCGCCTGTCATATTCTCGCCATGTCTTCTATAAAGAATGAGCGGCTTTTCCACAAGTGAAACTTTTCCTGTTTTTTCGGCAAGTAAACCTATCCATTGGTCGTGCATGGGTAATTTTTCAGGAAAAGGAAGAATTTTTTCTTTAAGTTCCTTTTTAAAAGCCATGCAACAACCCATATAGGAATTTTTCAGAATGTTATTCAGATAGCCTGTTTTTGTTCCGTGGGAAGAAAAAAATGATGTGTCTGTGATTTTAAGACTTCCGTCTGTAACCATTGCATTGTGAAGAACAAGGTCTGCACCTTTTTCAAACTGTTCAGTCACCTTTTCCACTTTATCGGGAAGCCACACATCATCCTGGTCTGCAAGAAAAATATAATCTCCCGTGCAATTCTTTATTGCATTTTCAAAGTTCATTATCAGGCCCTTTGACGGCCCTTCAACATACTTTATTCTTTTGTCACCTGATGCAATTTCAAGGACAATTTCACGTGTTTTACCCTGAGGAAAATCGTCAGAAACTATAACCTCATCGGTTTCATTCAGCTGAGTCAGAATTGAACTCAGCTGTTCACCGATAAAGTTTTCACCTTTGTATGCGGCAAGTGCCACGGATATTTTGTAATTTCTTTCCATCTTATGAAAGTGATTTCATTGTGGGGAAGAGAAGTACGTCACGGATTGCCTGTGAGTCTGTGAGGAGCATACACATTCTGTCAATACCGAAGCCGATACCACCCGTTGGAGGCATACCGATTTCAAGAGCATTGAGGAAATCTTCGTCAGTTGTGTTTGCCTCTTCGTCACCCTGTGCAAGAAGTGCTTCCTGAGCCTTGAAACGTTCTCTCTGGTCAATGGGGTCATTAAGTTCTGAATAAGCGTTAGCCATTTCCCAGCCGTTCATGAAGAACTCGAAACGTTCAACGTAGTTGGGGTCAGAGGGTTTCTTCTTAGTAAGGGGAGAAATTTCGATAGGATGGTCTGTAACGAATGTAGGCTGGATAAGGTGTTTTTCAGCATATTCTTCAAAGAAGAGGCTGAGGATGTCACCTTTGCCGTGTCTCTTTTCGTATTCGATATGATGCTCGTCAGCAAGACGTCTTGCATCTTCAAGAGTTTCAACTTCGTTCCAGTCAATATTTGCATATTTCTTAACAGCATCAACCATTGTGATTCTTTCAAAGGGTTTGCCAAGGTCCATTTCGATGCCGTTGTAAGAAATTTTTGTTGTGCCGAGAACGGCTTTAACTACGTGACGGTAGAGGTTTTCTGTAAGGTCCATCATACCGTTGTAGTCTGTGTAAGCCTGATAGAGTTCCATAAGTGTGAACTCAGGGTTATGTCTTGTGTCACAGCCTTCATTTCTGAAAACTCTGCCGATTTCATAAACTTTTTCCATACCGCCGACAATAAGTCTTTTAAGGTAAAGTTCAAGTGAAATACGGAGTTTGAAATCTTCATTAAGAGCATTGTGGTGAGTGATGAAGGGTCTTGCAGCAGCACCACCTGCATTTGAAACGAGAATAGGAGTTTCAACTTCAAGGAAGCCCTGACTGTCAAGATAATTTCTCACTGCTCTGAGAATGAGAGAACGTTTTACAAATGTGTCTTTAACCTCGGGATTAACAACAAGATCAAGGTAACGCTGACGGTAACGTGTGTCAACGTCTTTAAGACCGTGGAATTTTTCAGGAAGAGGCTGAAGTGATTTTGAAAGGAGTTTCACAGCATGTGCATGAACTGAAATTTCTCCTCTTCTTGTTCTGAAAACAAAGCCTTTTACTTCAACAATATCGCCTAAGTCCCATTTTTTGAATTCAGCAAATTCTTCTTCACCGATATCATTGATTCTTACATAAACCTGCATTCTGCCTGAACGGTCATGGATGTCGATAAAGTTTGCTTTACCCATATCTCTCCATGTCATGATTCTGCCGCAGATGTAAACTTCGTTGCCTTCGATAGTGTCAAAATTATCAACGATTTCTTTTGCAGTAATTGTCTGTTTTGCAGTTGTGATTTCAAAGGGGTCTTTACCTGCAGCCTGTAATGCTTCAAGCTTTTCAAGACGGATTCTTCTCTGTTCGCTTATGTCAACGATTTCTTCTTCGACTGCATTTGTCTTGATTTCTTCACTCATTTTCGTCAAATCCTTTCATTTATAATACGGAAACAAGGGCGAAGCCACTCTTCGCCCTTGTAAATATTCTATTTATTTTGAAATTTCAAGAATTTCGTAAGCAAAAATACCCATGGGAACTTCGATGTTTACTGTTTCACCGATTTTGTGGCCTATAAGACCTGCACCGATGGGAGAATATGCTGAAATAATACCGTTTTCAGGGTCTGATTCTTTTTCGCCGAGAATTTTGTATTCTACGATTTCGTCAAACTCAATATCTTTAACTTTAACTTTTGAGCCAACGTTTACGGTTTCATTTGAAATTTCACTTTCATCAATGATTCTTGCATTTTGGAGAGTTTCTTCAATCTCGCTGATGCGGTGTTCCATTTTGCCCTGTTCGTTTTTAGCTTCGTCATATTCACTGTTTTCTGACAAGTCGCCGTATGAAAGAGCAACCTTGATTTTTTCGGCTATGTCGTCACGGCCTTTTGTTTTGAGTTCGTTAAG
>JAZRNJ010000216.1:0-4484 GCA_045648125.1 Acutalibacteraceae bacterium | reverse complement strand
AGTTTCACAAGCTCAATGCCTCGTTTATAATTTTCAGGGCTAAGAACTTTGCCCGACTGCCATGACCTTGGTTTGTTGGCAAGACTTTCACCTGCAAGAGCGTTAATAATTCTCATTGTATCGTGAGAGCCGATGTGGTTCATCAGCACATCAACTACTGTTTTGGGATAATTTTCAAGAACTGTCATTACAGTTTCGCTGAAAGAGGAAGTATCTCCCGTCCTTACAAAATGAATTATTGCATCGGCAAAAGGATAGTTCATAACGCTGTCAAGCTGTTTTCCCAGAAGATAACGTCGCCTCACTGAATAGCTTACTTTGTTTGAGGCATCTTCCCACACTTCACCGAGAACAAGTGCATCATCTTTTTCTGCTTTCACAGCTTCTCTCAGTCTGTCAAGGAAAATATCAGGCAGTTCATCTGCAACGTCAAGTCTCCAGCCATCTGCACCAAGTTTCATCCATTTTCTCAGAACGCCCTTTTCCCCTGTAATAAAGTTGAGGAAATCTTCATTTTCTTCAGTAACTTCAGGAAGAATTTTAATTCCCCACCAACATTCGTAATCATCGGGAAAGTTTTTAAACTTGTACCAACTATAATATGGCGAATTTTGCGACTGATATGCACCCACAGACGGATAATTTGAATATTTATTGAAATAAACGCTGTCATCACCCGTATGACTAAAAACGCCGTCAAGAATTATTGAAATACCCTTTTTCTTTGCATCACAGCACAAATTTTTAAAGTCTTTCTCATCACCGAGCAAAGGGTCAATTGAAAGATAGTCGCCTGTATCGTAACGGTGATTTGAATGAGCTTTGAAAATAGGGTTAAGGTAAATGCAACTGACACCAAGACTCGCAAGGTAATCAAGTTTTCCTCTTATTCCCTCAAGGTCACCACAGAAAAAGTCGTTATTAAGGGTAATTCCTTTTTCATCAGGTTTCCAGTAAGGCTCATTTTCTCTGTCATTTCGCAGAATTCTGTAAGAAGGGATATCTTTTTTCTCTTTGCCTGAAAAAGCAAATCTGTCAGGGAAAATTTGATAAATTATTCCCCCTTTGAATTTATCAGGTGCAGAAAAACCTTTTTCATAAACCGTCAACTGCCAGTCTCTACCGGGAGTATTGAGAATTCCGTATCCCTCTTTGTTAAGAAGAATGACACTCCTACCAAAGGGAGTGTCATATTCAAAATGATAGAAGTATAAACCTGCTTTTTCGGGAGTGAAAGTAATTTTCCACCACTCTTCACTGTCACCCTGCATACATTCCCATTCCATGGAAAGAAGCATCTTTTCACGGCTGAATTCTTCTCTTATTGCAAGGTAAGCACCACTGACAGAAAAATTTCTCGGCATAACAATCCTGAAAACAACAGGCGTGTTTTCTTCAACTGCGCCGAATTTACTTTTATGATAATCTTTTCTTGAATTATAAGGTATATACAAAATGATTCATCCTATCGGTTGATGTGAAATTTCCAGCAACATATATATTAAAAAATACGCAAGTAAAAACAAAACGACTATTCCGAAAATTTTAAGTCCTAATTTTATTTTTCCTTTTGTATCATAGATTTCTGTGTTATCTTTTTCACGCATTTGTGCATAGCGTGAGCCGGGATAATCCTTTGTGAAATCGTAAAAACTTCTTCGTCTGCTGCCAAGTGGTGGCATTTTTTCTTTTTTCTTTGCCATGATTATCCCTCCTTGTTATAAAGTCTGATAAATAATGAATAATGAGTATTACTTAATTTCCATAAATTTTGCATTGCATACTGCATGACCGAAGTATATTATAATAATATGAACATAAGAAAAGAGGTGCCCTTACAGTGAGAATAAATTCACCAAACAAGGCAAAAATTATTGTTGAACTCAGTCGTGATGATATGACGGAGCTTGACATTACATACGAAAGCATGGATTATTCAAACATTGAAACACGCCGTGTGATATGGACAATTCTCGATAAAGCACGACATGAACTTCACCGTGACATTGACCCCTCGGGAAAAATGACAATTGAAACAATTCCTCTTGATACGGGAGGATGTGTGATTTTCTTCACGGTAAATGAAAATACCCAAAATATCAGAACTGTACCTAAACACAAGGAAGAAGTGTACGAATTTGACAGTCTTGATAATGTCATTGACCTGTTTTCTTCAATGAAGGAAGATTTCCCTTTAGGAAAATTATACACTGATAACAAAGGAAAGTTCCGTCTGATTACTGCTGAAGATGACAGAGTGAAAACCAAATTAAAACTCCGTGAATATTCACATCTCTGCTGTGACGGTAAACTCACAGCAGAGATAACAAAAGAACATTGGTCTTTACAGAGCGTTAATTTCGGCATTTCTTCTGAGTGAAGAAATCGCCTTTTCGTAACTGTCACAACCAAAAACAGAACTTCCTGCAACAATTACGTTTGCACCTGCTTTTGCCACAAGAGAAACAGTATCATTATTTATGCCACCGTCAACCTGAATGTCGGTGGTTTTTCCCATTTCATCAAGTTTTTTTCTGAGGGTGACAATTTTGTCACACATATCACTCATAAAACTCTGACCACCAAAGCCCGGTTCAACTGTCATCACAAGAACCATATCAAGTTCGTCAAGGTAAGGGAAAACTGCTTGGACGGAAGTGCCGGGTTTTACGCTCAGACCCGCTTTGCATGAAAGGGATTTGATTTTTTTGATTGTTTCTTCCACATCACTTTCACTTTCAACGTGAAAGGTTATGATGTCTGCTCCTGCATTTACAAAATCCTCAATATATTTAAGAGGCTCTGAAATCATCAGATGAACGTCAAAAACAATGTCCGTTCTTTTTCTGATTGATTTTATTACAGGCGCACCGAATGTAATGTTTGGAACAAAATGTCCGTCCATTACATCAAGGTGGAGCATGTCTGCTCCTGCCTTTACAATTTTTTCTGCTTCCTCACCAATTTTTGAAAAATCACATGAAAGCATTGATGGTGAAATTTTAACCATTCTTAAAACTTCCTTATTTAAGCCACTTGAGTTTGAACATTGCAAAACCTGCTGCAACTGCAACTACGATTGTAATGAACATAAGTGTACCTGCGCCCATTGACGCGTCGATGAACTGAAGAACAAGAACACCTGCCACAACAGCAACAATAACAAGTTTCCAGTATTTTTCAAAGTAACTTGCTGCCAATGCACCGAAAAGTGCAGGAAGAACAAAGTCAAAAGCAGGTTTGATTGCAGGAGACTGAAGAACTTCAGGTTTTACAAAAATTGAGAAAATAACAACACCTGCTGCAATGATAATTGTTGTTACAATTGCAGATACACCGATAGCGATTGTTGAAATAACTTCGCCTTCTTCAGTATTTGCTTTTACCTTTGCAGTATTCATTGCATTAAGACCTACAGGAAGTTTCAGGTTAGAAATGTTACCTGTAACAAATGAAAGGTATGTACCACCTGCACCAAGCATAGGAACGTAAGCAATAACTTCAACAATTGCTGTAAGCCAATAAAGACCCATAAGTTTGGGAAGAACAATTTTAAGTGCATCCATCTGAGGAAGCACGTCAAGTTTGATGCAGATAAGAACCGGAATGCTTAAAAGCATAAGAACTGCACCGATTGTCCACATAATACCCCATGTGTGAACTCTGTCAAAATAATCTTTTTCACGGGGACTCATATATTTTTTATCTGACATATCTTACACCTCCGCTCCGATTTCGTACCATGTCATGCCTGTAATTGATTCAGGAAGAACATTCATAAAGAGTATTGCCATTGCCATTGCAGCAAACATTGCAATAGGCATTGCAAAGGGTTCAAGTTTTGTAAGTTTGAATTTCTTACAAATGAAACTGATAAGTGTCATGAAAATCATTGCACAAATAAGAACAAGGATTGAAACAACACCTGCTGAACCTGTAATGTTCTTTACTTTCACAATTTCACCTGCAGCATCGAGAACATTGTTGCCAAGTCCGTCTACAGCGTTTGTACTTGCCACTGTCATACCGTTGATTTCACGAGCAACGAAAGCAGAAACGATACCGATGAAAGCACCTGCTGAAATAACATCACCAAGGCTGAGACCTGTTGATTTTGCTGAACTCTTCTGTACTGCAGTACCTACTTTTTTCTGAAGAAGTTTGCAGACAAAAGGAATCATAAGAAGAGGAGCAATTGAACCTACAGTCATAGCAACTGCAATTGTTGCAAACTGCTGAGGGTCTTCAACTGCCTTGCTCAAAGAAATGCCCCAGAAGTCAAGAGTTGTCTGTGCTGCAGTTGTTTCGTAAGCTAAGTTACCGATAACTGAAAGTCTTATCCAGGGAAGGACAATACCAAGTGAGTTTGCAAGAGCAAATACAGTTGCAAGGATTGAAACTGCGGGAGCAACTGTAAAAAGTGCACTTGATGTGACTGTGTGGGTAAGTGTAGTTTCTGAAATACCCAATTCTTTTGGTCTTTT
>JAZRNJ010000215.1:0-2154 GCA_045648125.1 Acutalibacteraceae bacterium | reverse complement strand
TATAGGATTTAACCTCTGTGATTTTTTCGTTTACGCAGATGAAGTCGATGGGGTCACCTGCTTCACCGCCGTTGTAGCCGTGATAAGTTTTGCCTGTCATTGTATCGGGTGCTTTATCCTGTGTGTCTGAAAGTCCGCCTGTAACAAGGCTGTTATAAAGGTCGCAGCCTTTGTCAAAGTTGAAGTCACCTGTTACAACAGTGGGCATATCAAATGAAAGTGCTTTCTGTTTAACAAGCTCAACACCGTTGATTCTTGCATTTTTGCCCATATGGTCAAGGTGAGTATTTACGTGAGCGTATTTTTCACCTGTTACTTTATCTTCAAGCACAACCCATGTGCAGATTCTGTTGCATGCACCGTCCCAACCGCGTGATACTTCGTCGGGAGTTTCTGAAAGCCAGAATGTACCGCTGTCAATAAGGTTATACTTTGTTTTCTTGTAAATGACTGCAGAAATTTCTCCGCAGTTTTTGCTTAAATCACCTGTATCTCTGCCAACACCTACAAAAGCGTAGTCTTCAAGAGATTCTGTCAGGTTTTCATACCACTGATAAGTACATTCCTGAAGTCCTGCTGAATCAGGTGAGTAAGCCTCAATAAGTGCAGGAACAAGGTCTTTTCTGCGATTGTATTCGAGACAACGGACGTTGAAAGACATAATTCTTGTAACAGATGCATCCTGATTAGCATATGCATCTTTTTCAGGAATGGGCTGTGCTGTTACGCCGAACACACCTAAAACCATAAAAATAAATGATAAAATTGCCGATGTTATTGAGTTGAAAAATTCTTTCATTTTTCGTCACCTTCCTTATCAGTTTTACCGTCTGCTACGTCCTTACCGACGAGGACTACCCAAACGGTCTTGAACATAATCTTAATATCCATAAGAAGTGTTCTGTTTTCTACATATTCTTTGTCAAGCTTTGCTTTCTGCTCGTCAGAGATGAAATCTCTGCCGTTTACCTGTGCCCATCCCGTAATACCGGGACGAACGGAATAGACATTATACTTTTCTCGCAATTCTCTGATTTCTTCTTCCTGAGGGATGAGAGGACGGGGACCTACAAAGCTCATATCACCCTTGAGGATGTTATAAAGCTGAGGCAACTCGTCAAGGCTCAGTTTTCTGAGAATCTTGCCTATAAAAGTAATGTCATTTTCGATTTCTTCTTCTGTTAAATCTTCTGTTCTTGTCTGCCTCATTCCGTCTTTCATTGTACGGAATTTGTAAATTGTGAAAAGTCTGTTGCCGTAACCTACTCTCTCCTGCTTGAAAATCACGGGACTTCCGCTTGAAATAAGAACAAGCAGTGATAAAACGAGTATTACGGGGGACAGAACAATGAGTGCAAGGAGGCTGAACAAAAAGTCAAAAAATCTTTTCATTATATACCTCCTTACGAATTCCAGTGAAAATCGCCTTTGATAAGAAGTGCTCTGACAGGAGATGCCTCCATACCCTCAAGTTTAACAGGCTGAGCAAGAAGAAAATAACTTCCCGTTTCAACTCCCGTCAGGTCAAGTCCTTCAAGAACGGCGATTTCTTTGTTAAGAAATGCTTTGTGAGGTGCAATCTGATTACCGCTTGTTCCAACGGAAAGAGCATCTGTGCCGATAAGGAGAAGTCCTAAGTTGGCTGCCGCCTGTGCACCGTGGTCAAGGAAATATGCTTCACCCTCAGATTTCAGAAGAAGTCTTCTGCATCCTCTGGGAAAAGAATTTTCAACATACTCCCCTGTTATAGGTCCGGGAGGCACATCAAGAACTCTGCAAGGACCGATGAAAGGAATCATACTCATTTCATCAATTGATTTGCCGTCCTCTACGAAATGCAAAGGTGCATCCGCGTGAGTTCCTGCGTGGCAACAGGCAAAATAACCGTTAAGGTTACAGCCGTCGCCGTTTTCAATGCTCTGGAAATTCTGTTTTTCAGGTTCAGGGTCTCCCGGATAGACAGGAGAAGAAAAAATACCTTTTGTAATATCGATAATTTCCATTTTTACACCTCAGTAAAAATTTAAAACTTAGATGTTTTCAAGTGACTGTGCTTTAAGGAACGCGTTGATAAAGCCGTCGATATCGCCGTCCATAACTGCGTTGATGTTACCCATTTCATAGTTTGTACGGTGGTCTTTTACAAGTGTGTAG
>JAZRNJ010000214.1:0-3044 GCA_045648125.1 Acutalibacteraceae bacterium | reverse complement strand
ACAAGAATTACTGCATCTGCTAAAGGAAGTCTTGCTTCTGGCATACCAACCTGTAATGCAATATCTGTTGCCGCTTTTACTATTGGTAAAATAGAAGGGTATGCAAGGCCAACATCTTCTGCGGCACACACTAAAAGCCTTCTTATAGCAGAAGTCATATCCCCTGCCTCTAAAAGTCTTGCTAAATAGTGAATAGCAGCATCAGGGTCAGAACCTCTCATAGATTTCTGAAAAGCAGATAAAATATCGTAATGCTCATCACCCTCACGGTCATATTTCATGGCACTTTTCTGTGTCAGTTCTTTTACCGTTTCAAGTGTTACACATCTTTTTCCGTCCTTGAGCCTTGTGGAAAGAACGCTCAGTTCAACTGTGTTGATGGCTTTTCTCACATCGCCGCCACAACCTGAGGAAATATGCTTTACAGCATCTTCTTCCACTTCAATTGTTTCACCCAGATGTTCTTCATAAAGTCTGAAGCCACGTTTCACTGCCCTCTGAATATCCTCGGCATTAACCGACTTGAACTCAAACACCGTTGAACGGCTGAGAATTGCATTGTAAACATAAAAATAAGGATTTTCTGTTGTAGATGCAATGAGAGTGATTGAACCGTTTTCAATATATTCAAGCAGAGACTGTTGCTGTTTCTTGTTAAAATACTGAATTTCGTCAAGGTAAAGCACAACACCGTTAGGACTCTGAAAAGTGTCAAGACTTGCCACAATTTCTTTTATATCTGAAATTGAAGCATTTGTGCCGTTGAGTTTGCAGAAACGTCTGTTTGTATTTTTTGCAATAATTTCTGCAAGTGTAGTTTTGCCCACACCTGAAGGTCCGTAGAAAATAAGGTTAGGAATATTCCCGCTGTCAAGAATATTCCTCAGTGCCTTACCTTCGTCAAGTAAGTGGTGCTGACCTACCATATCTTCAATTTTTGAGGGTCTTATCATATCTGCAAGTGGTGAAGACATCAGGTTGCACCTCCTTAAATTAATCAAATAAGAGCCTGTGAAAAAATCATCTGCAAAAGGTAGTAAACTGACATTCCCATAAGAAATGCATTGAGGAGTGAAGTTCCGCCCTTTGCATAAAGATATGTGAAATAAGCTGAATTATTGGGAGAAATCGCCTTGATTTTACCCACAGTCGTTTTTATGTGACCAAGGTAAATTTTGTTGGCGAAAATACCTCCGATAAAATTTATTACGGGAATAAGCAGAAGAAGTGCTCCCATAATCATAACTTCTGTGGGATGGCTTTGTACACCTTTTGAAATAAGCTCTGCCACACGTGTATAGAAAGCTTCATCAATAGTTTCCTGCATAAGTGCATCCTGATTTTTAAGAATAAAACTGAATGCCTCGCCACAGATTTTTACATAAAAGGTCATTACAAAGCACATTACTGCTACGATTAAACCTATAAAAGCAAAACCTGCTTTGTAAATTTTTCTGAAAAAGAACCATAACGGTCCGAAAATAAAGGCTGAAAAATTAAATTTCGGCTTTCTGTTGTTCACTTTTGCATCAAGGAAAGTTTTTACGTAACTTTCTTTGTTTCTTTGAATGAAGGCTGCTGCCTCTGCCACAGTTACTGTTTTTTCTGCATCAATGAAGTCATTATCGTTAACAGGTTTACCTTCAATAAACACAGACCCCTCTTTGGGAGGCTGAAACTGTTTCATCAGTTGCTCATTGAGAATCATTCCGCATTCTGAACAACTGAATGCTTTCTTTTTGTTAACAGCACCACATTCGGGACAAGTGACGGTATCTTCAACTTCACTCTGCACATTTTCAGGTGATGCAGGTTTTTCAGGCTCTTTTTTCTCAGCCTTCTGCCACACAAAACCTTCCTCGTGCAGATGCTCGTTTGCACATTTTCCGTTTTCATTGAAACAATTTCTGTGGTGAGGTGTTGCACATTCGGGACATACAACAACCTCATCATTTTCTTTGAAAACTTCATCGCAAACGGGACATTTTTCATTTTCGTATCTCATATTTTTTACCTGTTTTATTTCAGTTTTTTTCGCTTGTAAGAATATATGACAAGCTCCAGAGGATAAGTCCGATAAACAGCAGGAGCATAAACACCCAGGCTGAAGACAGATTTATTGTCTGAACATTAACAATAGCACCTATCATGGGAATATCAAAAATTCCACCCAATGTTACCTGACCGTTGAGAATGGGTGCTACCATTTTATTGAAGCTTACCATCAGACCTATAAGTGAAGCAATACCAAACCCACCACAGATAAATGAGGGCAGTTTTTTGCTTGTAACTATTGAAAATATTCCTGAAACAAGAGCAATAACCAGAGTCAGTATGAAAAAGACTGCAACACATTTTGCAAAAGGAACAAGCACTGCAATGGCTTCGTTTTCTCCACCCTTTGCAAAAATCTCTTTAAGGTCAAGGTTGAAGCCGTCAATAAACTGAGTGTAAATTTCATAAAGACTGAAGCTGTCTTCTGTCAGACCGTTATCCTGCTTATTAAACAATTCAAGGGGCAAATCGTAAATCCAATGGATAATATCTGCAAAAAATGCAACAGCAATTATGCCGAATGAAATAAGAGCACGTATAATTCTGTCTGCTATTTTCATATTTTATTCCTTACCTTATTTTTTATTTAGCAGGTTTCCATGAAGAGTTAAGACCTACTGTTCTGTTGATTACAAGATTATCAGGTGTGCTGTCTTTATCAACGCAGAAATAGCCCTGTCTCATAAACTGGAACATATCTCCCTCTTTAATGTTTCTCAGTCCACCTTCAAGAACGCTGTCCTTGAGAACGATGAGGCTGTCGGGATTAAGGTTATCCTTGAAGCTTCCCTTTGATTCATCTGAGGGATTTTCTGCATTGAAGAGTCTGTCATAAAGACGTACTTCTGCTTTTACGCAGTCATCTGCACTTACCCAATGGAGTGTACCTTTGACTTTTCTTCCGTCAGGTGTTTCGCCACCACGGCTTTCAGGGTCATAAGTACAGTGAAGGCAGGTAACATTACCCTCTTCGTCTGTTTCATAACTGT
>JAZRNJ010000213.1:0-2354 GCA_045648125.1 Acutalibacteraceae bacterium | reverse complement strand
ACAATGCCTGCCAGCTGAAAGTTGAAATTGCTCCTATGTTTGCTTCAATTTTTTCAAGTGCTTCAACAGGTTTCACACCATCGGCATATGTAAGTCCCAGAAAATCTTTAATCTGACCGATTAAAATTGTAACGGCAATACCTGCAGTGAAACCGACTGTAATTGTATTGGGAATAAATTTAATGAGAGAGCCGAGCTTGAACACGCCCATAAGAATGAGCATAACACCTGCCATAATTGTTGCGATAAACAGACCGTCCATGCCCTGAGTTGCAACAATACCTGCAACAATTGTTGCAAAAGCAGCAGTAGGTCCTGCAATCTGCACACGGCTGCCACCAAGAAATGACACAACAAAACCTGCTGCAATTGCAGTGTAAACACCGCATGCAGGTTCAACACCTGATGCAAGAGCAAGTGCAATTGAAAGGGGAAGAGCGATAATTGCAACAATAATACCTGCAATTACGTCTTTTATAAATTGCTCCTTGGAATAAGTTTTCATTGCCGAAAAAAGTTTTGGTTTCAAGTAAAAGTTTTTCAATTCATATCACCACAAAAAGTTTAAAGTTTTGGTCGAACTTTTTCAAAAGTTCGTGGGGTTTGAAGGGGCAAAACCCCTAATAGCACTCAGCAGAGTGCAAAACTCTTATGCACACAAGGTGCAGGAGGGTAGCAAAACAATTCAAGTCTTAACGCAACATAACCACCGACTCAGAAATCGGTGGCTATGCTTAATTTTCAATTAGTTTCTTTTTTTGTTATCTTTGCGGAAGTCCTTTTTGGGACGACGGGGAGCATCTGAAATTTCGTTTTCGGGAACTAAGCCTTCAACTTCAATAAGAGCTTCTCTTCTTGAAAGGTTAAGTCTGCCCTGTTCGTCGATTTCACGGACTTTAACGATAACTGTGTCGCCTACGTTTACAACGTCTTCAACTTTTTCTGTTCTCTTCACGTCAAGGTGGCTTACGTGAACAAGACCTTCTTTACCGGGAGCAATTTCAACAAATGCACCGAAGTCCATAATTCTTGTTACAATACCGTTGTAGATTGCACCGATTTCGGGGTCGTTACCGATTGTTTCAACAATTGAAAGAGCACGTCTTGCATCGTCAATGTCAATTGCTGAAACGAAGATTGTACCATCTTCTTCAACGACAACTTTACAGTTGCATTCAGCACAGATTTTCTGAATAACTTTACCCTGTTTACCGATAACTTCAGCAATTTTGTCAACGGGGATTTTTGTTGTGAGCATTTTGGGAGCATATTTTGAAAGCTCTTTTCTGGGTTCGCTGATAGCGGGAAGCATAATATCATCAAGGATATAAAGACGTGCTTTATATGTCTTTTCGAGAGCTTCTTTAATGATTTCGGGAGTAAGACCGTGAACTTTAAGGTCCATCTGGATTGCTGTGATACCTTTGTGTGTACCTGCAACTTTGAAGTCCATATCGCCGAAGAAGTCTTCAAGACCCTGAATGTCAACCATTGTCATGAAACGGTCGCCTTCTGTAACGAGACCGCATGAAATACCTGCAACGGGAGCTTTGATGGGAACGCCTGCTGCCATAAGTGAAAGAGTTGAACCGCAGATTGAACCCTGTGATGTTGAACCGTTTGATGAAAGAACTTCTGAAACAAGACGGATAGCATAGGGGAATTCTTCAACAGGGGGGATAACGGGAACAAGTGCTTTTTCAGCAAGTGCACCGTGACCGATTTCACGTCTGCCGGGGCCTCTTGAGGGCTTTGTTTCACCAACTGAGTATGAGGGGAAGTTGTAGTGGTGCATGTATCTCTTGCTGTCTTCACCGTCAATACCGTCAAGGAGCTGTGCATCACTTACAGGACCAAGTGTTGTGATTGTAAGAACCTGAGTCTGTCCTCTTGTGAACATACCTGAACCGTGAACTCTGTCGATAAGGTCAACTTCTGCTGCAAGAGGTCTGATTTCGTCAATGCCTCTGCCGTCAACACGTTTGCCGTCATCAAGGAGCCAACGTCTTACGATATATTTCTGAAGTTTGTAGAGACAATCTTCAATTTTTGCGATTTCATCAGGATAGATTTCATCGAATTTTTCGTGAACTGCATCGTAGATGGGTTTGAGTCTTTCATCACGGATTCTCTTATCATCTGTATCAAGAGCAGCTTTAACGTCTTCGATAGCGAACTCTTTGATAGCTTCATACATTTCGGGATCGGGATCATTTGAGGGGAAGGAAACCTTTTCCTTACCGATTTCAGCCTTGATACCGTTGATGAATTCAACGATTTCCTGGTTTACTTTATGAGCATACATAATACCGTCGAACATTACGTCGTTGGGTACTTCGTTTGCACCTGCTTCG
>JAZRNJ010000212.1:0-8424 GCA_045648125.1 Acutalibacteraceae bacterium | reverse complement strand
AGGTTCAACAGATGAAATTGGTATTGACATGGCAATCGCAATCGGTGGTAATACTGACTTAGAGACTGACATGATGGCAAAAACAACAAAGGGCAGATTTTTCTCAGAAGAAGAATACGATTCTGCAGCAAAAGTATGTGTTATGCCCAACCTGATGGCAGCTATGATTTTTGGTAAAACAGAATGTGTGGGAGAATATTTCAATCTGAACATAAATAACCAGACTATCCCCCTTAAAGTTATCGGTCTTTATGACGCTGCTGCATCAGAAGATATGGCAGATATGATGATGGAAAGTATGGCAGGTATGGCAAATATGGACATGGCAAGTGCAGCAATGCTCCTTGTTCCTCAGACTCTTCTTGATGCCGTAAACGGTGTGCCTGACCAATACAATATGATTTATGTTACAGCAACAGATGATTCTCAGCTTGATGCAATCGGTAATATTGTTTCAAACGTGCTTCATTCAAGAAACAACAATTTCGACAGAGACGTTTATCTTGTTCAGAATATGGCAACTTACATTGATATGCTCGACAGCATTATCAGAATTCTTACAATTTTCATCGCAGGTGTCAGTGCTATTTCTCTGCTTGTAGGCGGTATCGGTGTTATGAACATTATGCTGGTTTCCGTTACAGAAAGAACGAGAGAAATCGGTATCAGAAAATCTCTGGGTGCAAAAACTTCCACAATCATGTTCCAGTTCCTTACAGAATCGGTAATTTTATGTCTTATCGGTGGTATAATCGGTTTCATGCTTGGTGTTGTGGGGGCGTACTCCATAGCAAGTATAATGAATATTGCAGTAAAACTTCAGGCAAGCACAGTTGCAATTGCAGTAGGTTTCTCAAGTGCTATCGGCATTTTCTTCGGAATTTATCCTGCAAGACGTGCTGCAAAGATGTTGCCTATTGATGCACTCAGACACGAATAATCGGGAGGTAAAATTATGGCTTTAATTGAAATTAAAGATGTTTACAAAATTTACAATCCCGGTGAAAACGAAGTCCGTGCACTTGACGGGGTAAGTCTTACAATTGACGAGGGAGAATTTGTTGCAATTATCGGTCAGTCAGGCTCAGGAAAATCAACACTTATGAACACTCTGGGACTTCTTGACAGACCTACAAGTGGTGAATATTTTCTTTCAGGACGTGATGTTTCAACACTTACAGACGATGAACAGTCAGAGATAAGAAATAAACAGATAGGCTTTATTTTTCAGGGATTTAACCTGATACCCAGTCTGACTGCAGTTGATAATGTTGAACTTCCTCTTGTTTACAGAGGTATGAAAAAGGAAGAAAGAAACCGTCTTTCTCTTGAAGCTCTTGAAAGAGTGGGACTGGGTAACAGACTTCATCACAGACCATCGCAGATGTCAGGCGGTCAGCAACAGAGAGTTGCAATCGCAAGGGCAGTTGCAGCACGACCTCCCGTAATTCTTGCTGATGAACCTACAGGTAACCTTGACTCATCATCAGGCAGAGAGGTTATGAGAATTCTCCACGAGTTGAGTGATGAGGGAAGAACAATAATTCTTATCACTCACGATAACGAAATCGCTGAGGAAGCAAACAGAATTATCCGTATTCAGGACGGTAAAATTGTCAGCGACAAAACAAAATAAATTTAACGCAACAGAGGTTTTTCGCACAAACTTCTGTTGCGTTTTTTGTAAGAATTTTTATTCGGAAAAACAATTATACGGACCCTTAATTTTGCCTGTGAATAATCAGATTATTTTCAAGCGGATACACAAAAAGGTCACTTCCGTTAAGATTGCAGTTATGCATACAAACAGAAGAAATGCATCTGTTTTCATAGGTTGTGTAATAGTAAATTCCTTTGTTGAGATTCATGCAGGAAGTATAAAGCGTAATCATATTTTTACCATTTTCAAGTCTTACACATCCCCTCACCTGCTCCACCGAACCTAAAATATGAAAAAACTGACTTACACTTTCATTTTCACCTTTATCTGACAATGAATTCAACTTTGTAAATACTGCACGGACAAACCTCGATGTTGAAGATAAATCACCCGGAAGACCTTTTGCGCCAAGTCCTCTGCTGTAAGGTGTGCCTGAATAATTTTCCACAGAATATGGTGTAAGGTTTGAAAAATCGCAGAGATAATTCAGGTGATAATCAAATGTAGGGTTATTTGTCAGCACACCGAATTTGTTTTCATAAATTTTAAGTCCCTCTTTTACGCACTCAACTGTAATTGATTTTTCTTTATCTGCAATCATCCAATGAAGAGGTGAAACCGGCATTTTTTCTGAAAAATTAATATTGCAGAGATTTATTTCTGCAAGAAGTTTTTCTGCATCGCCGATATTTTTACATTGACAAAGAATCCACGGAATAAATTCAAAGGGAGAAATATTGTCCTTATCTTCTTTTTCTTCCCCGAAATATGCGTTACCGGGGAAATTAAGTCCTGCCATTGCGAGACCATGTTCATTTACAGCGTCATAATAAAGAGGATAATTATTTTCAACTGTTGCCATACCGATAATTGCATAATGAGAAGATATACTCTTATTTCTTCTGAAATCAAACCTGAAATTTCTCGGAGTCACCGTAACGGTTTCATTATAGGAATATTCAAGGTCAAGATTTCTTCCGAAATAAGAGTTTTCCCTTTTATACGTTATTGCAGTGCACATAACATCACCTCAGTTTATTATACCCCCTGCAATAAAAAATAAATTGTTGACATTGATTTTTTTCGTTGCTATAATCAATATATACAAACCCATGAAAGGTGATGTGAAAATGATAAAAGCTGAACTTATCTTACAGGAATATATTCCTACAGAAGGTATCAATGAAGAAACAGGTGAATGTCACGCATCAACAGTTGCGATATGTGACGGAAAACCTACAGCTGCATGGTTCGGAGGAACAAAAGAAAAGAACCCCAACGTCCGTATCTGGTTTTCAAAACGTGATAAGGATGAATGGACAACTGCTGTTCCCATAACTCCCGATGACGGTGAGGCTGACTGGAATCCTACTCTTTTTTCAGAAAACGATGTACTTACTCTCATTTACAAAAGTGGTGTTGACGAAAGACATTGGTATTCAATGAAATCTGTTTCAACTGACTGTGGTGAAACATGGACAACTCCCGAAGAACTTGTTCCCGGTGACGTTGGTGGCAGAGGTCCTGTAAAAAACCAGATGATTCGTCTTTCTGACGGTGCTTTACTTGCTCCCGGTTCAACAGAAGACATTGTTGACCGTTGGGAATCATGGGCTGACCGTAGCGAAGACAACGGTAAAACATGGAAACTTTCCATGCCTGTTGCATTCACTCTGCCTGACGGCACAATATGCAACCGTAAAGAAGAACTCCCAAAAGACGGTGAAGGACTTATTCAACCTGCAATCTGGGAAGACCCCTCACATGACGGCAGAGTTTACATGCTGACACGTTCAAACCTTAATTATATTTACAGAAGTGAGTCAGCTGACTTCGGCCGCACATGGTCTGTTGCACGTCCTACTTCAATGCCCAATAACAACAGCGGTATCGGTGCTGCACTTGCAGACTGTGGCATTCTCGGTCTTATCTGCAACCCCGTCAGTGAAAACTGGGGTGACAGAACTCCCCTTTGCCTTTTCCTTTCAGAAGATAACGGTGTAACATATCCTGTGAAAATAGATCTGGAAACTGAGGAAGGTGTTGAATTTTCATATCCGTCAATTGTTGCAGAGGGAAATCTCTTCCACATGGTTTACACATGCGGACGTAAAAAAATAGGCTATGCTCTTGTCCGTATTGAAAAAGAATAAATATCAGAAGGGGTGTTATTATGACAACACAGAATGAACTTGTATTTATTGCCATAAGTATGCTCACCCTTTGTTTCGGCTGGGGTATGCGAGGCTCTGCTATCGGTGGAGAAAAAGGCGCAATGCTTCCCGGTGCACTCATGGGCATTCTCTGTGTGTGGTACACAGGCTCAGAGCTTCTTATGGAAAACGTATTTCTCTTTGCTGCAGCATGTGCTCTCGGCTACTTCTACGGTGGCATGGAACCTTACGCTTCCACAATGGGGCTTGTCTTACAGCATAACAAACCACGTTACAATCCTCCCCTCGGATATCTTGCCCTTGCATTCAAAGGTTCAATATGGAGTGGTCTCGGTTCTGCATTCCTGGGCATCAGTTTCTCAGCAATGAGTGGTACAGTTTACAAATGGTATGATTTTGTTATCTTCTTTGCTCTTGTTCCTCTTTCTCAGGAAATCGGCTACAGAATTTTCAATACTCCTTATGACCCTGAGCACGGGAAAATGCCCAAAATCTGCTTTTCCGAAGACAGCCGTGAAGAATGGGGCAGAAACCTTGTTATTGTTGCAGAACTGCTTATTATGATGATTGTACGCCGTGATATTTTCGGCATCATCATGTGGGTCGGTGGTGCTCTTGCAGGTTCAGTAGGTTGGGTTATTGCAATCACATTCTACGACAAAGAAGTGCATCCCCTGAAAAACGGCAAAAGACTTTTCGGAAAACTTGACGAAAAGAATCTTATTGACGGTTGGAAGATAATGGAATTTGTTCAGGGTTCATTTATCGGTCTCGGCATCAGCACAGCATTTATTCTCGGCTGGCCTCTTGCTCAGCAAAATCTTGCACAGGCTGAAGCTTCAGGCAAACTCTGGTACATGCTTCCCGAAAAAGTTGACACAACTCTTTCATGGATATTCTGTGCGCTTATCGTACTTACAATCTTCCTTTTCATCATCCCCTATCGTAGAAACGGCAACAAAATCACACGTGCTTTCGGCGAAGTTGACATGAACATTGTTGAAGTGCTTGAGCGTCCCTGCTATATGGTTTTCCCCCTTGCACTTATTATGCTGGGCTCAAACACAATGGCAGAAATCATCTGCTTCTTCGTAATGTACTATGTTATTGCACAGCATGACGGACTTGAACGTTATTGCGATTACAAGAACGTAACGCTTATCAGAATTATCATCATCCTTGTAGGTGTTGCAATTCTTATCGGTCAGATTTTCCGAGGTTACACACTCTGGGAAACATGGGTATTCTACTGTCTGTGTTACATTCTCTTCGATGCAGTAGCTTTCTTACGTCCCAAGAGAGTCAAAGAAAATTGGAAAAAGTCCAAAAACTTCAGAGCATTCCTTGAGTCATTCGGTGGAGAATCAACTGTACTCCCCTTCTTCTATGTACTCGTAGCATGTATGCTCGTTTTCGGTTATCACAATTTCAGATAAAACAAAAATCACCCCACCTGAGTTCTTTTTCAGGTGGGGGTAGCATTTTGCTCTGTAATTCAGAAATTACTTACAGCAATAAACTTCAATCGCTTCACAGATAAACTCCGCTGTACCGACAGCGTGTTTGTCTATATTTTTCTTAAAACGTTCATCTGCAACATACATCTGACCGAGACCTGCTAAAATCTCATTAGTGCAAAGGTAGTAATTCTCTGTGATATGGTCCTGAAGCATTTTAACGAGGTTTTGTGCTTCAGCACAATCAGGACTTTCTGTCTTTTTCATGCAGAAAGAAAATTCAGCCATAATGTGGTCCATTTCCTCGGAAAGGTCATTCCACTTCTGTTTTGAATAATGTACAGTCTTTTCTGCGTGTTGCTTATATGCGTCAGTTTTGCCCCATTTTTCCTGAGCCTCAGCCTTGTATTTTTCAAATTCGTTGTTATCAAATTCACTCATAACATTTTCTCCTTTCATCGCCCTGTCAATGGAAGAAATCAGTCGTTCTAATCGCTCTTTTTTGAGTGTTAGCAGTATCTTTTGCTCCTCCAGTGATTTTCTTGTGTCATAGTTTGGGGATAATAAAATCTCACCGATGCTTTTAAGGGAAAAATCAAGTTCACGGTAGAAAAGAATCTCCTGCATACGAAGAAGGGAGTTTTCATCGTAATAACGATAGCCTGTAGTTCTCTCAACGAAAGCAGGTTTTAACAAGCCTATTTCATCGTAGTAATGAAGTGTACGCACACTTACGCCTGTAAACTCAGCAAATTCCTTAATTAACATTTTCAATTTTATCACCTCACAAAACAAAGTGTACACTATGACGTTGGGTGAGAGTCAATAGTTTTTTGAAAAATAATTTATTGCTCTGATTTTAAAAACAGTGTAGGGGTCATTCACGAATGACCCGTAATAATTTTTCATGAAACCTGACGGGCAATTCGTGAATTGCCCCTACGAAAAATGCCATTAAATCAACGGCTTATCGTAGGGGACGAGTCTCCCGTCCCGAATAAATTTTCATGAAACATTGCTCACCATACTGTGAATTCCATTGAAAAAAGCACTTCCGAAGAAGTGCTTTTTCTGGTGGAGATGGCGGGAGTCGAACCCGCGTCCGAAAACTCATTCTCACAACTTTCTACGGGTGTAGCCGATTTTTTAAGATTCCCGTCAGAGTTCGTCAGTCGGCAGACTTTACTCTTGGGTAGCCTTTGATGCATGACAGGTTACAAGGCGCTCACCTGTTCACGTTCACCACTAATCGACGCCCTTAAATAAGCCGTGGTACTCTTATTCAGGACGGGCGCTTAATTAAGCAGCCTGTAAAACTGTGTTTTTGTCGTTTATTTTTAAACGTTGCGATTTTTAAAGTGGCACCGCACCACTACTCGCTTATCATGATTCAAAATCCCCGTCGAAATCCTTTCATCCCCGTATATTAAAAATCCTTCGGATTTTTAAAGTGATATTTGACTTCGTCAAGTGATATTACTTCGTAGTGATATTTTGCTGACGCAAAGTGATATGTTTCCTAACGGAAACGTTTAGGGTCTGCGACGCAATTTAAAATATCATTCCCTGTTTTTATCCCTTAATGCTCTTTCAACGTCACGTGCAGCATCTTTTTTTGCTGCTACGGCACGTTTGTCATAGAGTTTTTTACCTTTGCAAAGACCGATTTCCACTTTCGCTCTGCCTTTTACAAAGTAAACGGAAAGAGGAATAAGTGTCAACCCTTGCTGTTTTGTGAGACCGAAATAACGGTTGATTTCTTTTTTATGAAGAAGAAGTTTTTTAGGTCTCAATGGGTCACGGTTAAAAATGTTACCGTGGTCATAAGGACTGATGTGCATTCCGTGGATGAAAACTTCTCCGTCCTTGAAACTGCACCATGAGTCTTTAAGATTCACTTTTCCCTGACGCACCGACTTTACTTCCGTACCGAAAAGCTCAAGACCCGCTTCAACTGTTTCTTCAACAAAATAGTCGTGATACGCTTTTTTGTTGGTTGAAACTGCTTTATTCTCATTTTTCATGCGTATCACGCCCTTTCATATAATACTTATTTATTTTTGAATAATCAATGGTAATTTATTCAAAATTTTATAAAATCTGTCTGCCCTCAATTGCTCTCTGGAGTGTGATTTCGTCAGCGTATTCAAGGTCACCGCCTACAGGTACGCCGTAAGCAAGACGTGAAACTGTCACACCGAAGGGTTTTATGAGTTTAGAAAGATACATGGCTGTTGCTTCACCCTCAACTGTGGGGTCAGTTGCCATGATAACCTCTTTGATATCACCTGTAGAAACACGAGCAATAAGGCTTTTTACGTTAAGTTCTTCAGGACCTATTCCGTTAATGGGAGAAATTACTCCGTGCAGAACGTGATAAACGCCTTTATACTCTCTTGTTCTTTCGAACGCAAGTACGTCAGCAGGATTTTCCACAACACATATAAGGCCTTTATCCCTTGAAATATTGTCGCAGATAGGACAAAGTTCTCCGTCTGTCAGGTCACCGCAGACAGAACATCTGTGGATTTTTTCTTTTGCATCAATAATGCACTGTGCAAAATTCTTTGCCTCTTTTTCTGACATACCAAGAACATGGAACGCAATTCTCTGTGCACTTTTTTTACCTATGCCCGGCATGCGTTCAAACTGCTCAATAAGACGGGCAAGAGGTGCAACCTTATAACCCATTAAAACAGACCGCCTAATCCGCCGAGACCACCGAGACCTGCTTTAGCGCTTTCCATTGCACTTTCCATTGCATCAACTGACTTTTTGATTGCTTCGTTAACTGCTGCAACAACCATATCTTCAAGCATTTCTGCATCTACAGGGTCAATTACTTCGGGGTCGATTTTAATTCTCTTTACTTCGTGTGTACCGAGAACAACTGCTTCAACTGCTCCGCCACCTGCAGATGCAGTAAATTCAGTTGCCTCAATTTCTGCCTGTTTATTTTCCATATCAGCCTGCATATCCTGAATTTTTTTCAGCATTGCTGCCTGATTCATACCACCCTGGTTAGGAATTCTTGCTTTCATATTCAATCTCTCCTTTAATTAATATCAAACGGAATATCACTTGCGTTTGCTTTTTTCATAAAATCATCAAGGGGGTCTTTTTTACCGCCCGT
>JAZRNJ010000211.1:0-5977 GCA_045648125.1 Acutalibacteraceae bacterium | reverse complement strand
CCGAGGTTATTTTGGACCCTGAAAGATATGCAGGTAAATTTACTGTTGCTGATGATTCTACATATCTTCTTGACTCATTAAATATTTTAAGAGCAGATGATTTTATTATTAAAAATAATGCTTCCATAAAGATAAAAGACGATGAATATGTCTACGGATTTACATTAGGCGTTTATACAGCTGAAAGTCTCAGACTTCAGTTTGTAAACAAAAACGCTGCAGTTGTTGATAAAAACGGCAATCGTAAGGACAACAAAGAGTTAGTGGGTACAGGTGACAGTGTAGTTCTTGCCGATAAAAATAACACCGTTTACAGAAAAATTTCTGTTCTGATTTACGGTGATGTCAACGCTGACGGTAAAGTTAACGGCGAAGACTCTCTGCTTGTGTTTATGTACATCGGAGGCTTTTTGTCAGCAGATGAGTTTACAATTGCGCAGTTAGAAGCTATGGACGTAAATCACGATGGTAATGTTACTCAGGATGATGCTGAAATAATTGAAAAAATGGGTATTTACGAAGGTAACATTGAACAGCAGATGTAAATGTAAAGTTGAAATCAGGAAAGTGAGAACTTTCCTGATTTTTTCATATTTGTCGTATTTTGTATGAAATAATTTATTGACATTATTAAAGTTTAGGTTTAAAATAGATAATGTATATGTATTGAAAGGAATGAGATGATATGAGCAATATCAATCAGTTGTACGATTTGTGGTGTGAAAAAGCAAAAAATGATGCGGACCTTGTTTCAGAACTTGAGAGCATCAAAGGTAATGAAAACGAAATCAATGACAGATTTTATCGTTCACTTGAATTCGGTACAGGAGGCCTCAGAGGTGTTATCGGTGCAGGTACAAACAGAATGAATGTTTATACCGTAAATCAGGCAACACAAGGACTTGCAAATTATCTTAAAGAAAATTTTGAAAATCCTTCTGTTGCTATTGCGCATGATTCGAGAATCAAATCAGACCTTTTTGCAAAAAGTGCAGCATGTGTTCTTGCTGCTAACGGAATTAAAGTATATCTTTACAAGGAACTTGTTCCTACTCCCATGCTTTCTTTTGCAGTAAGACGTCTTGAATGTTCATCAGGTATAGTAATTACAGCAAGTCATAACCCTGCTAAATATAATGGTTTTAAATGTTATGACCCCAGAGGTTTCCAGATGACAGACGAAGGTGCAAAGGAAACTTACGGATATATTCAGAATGTTGACATTTTTGACGATGTCAAGGTTATGGATTTTGATGTTGCTATTGAAAATAAGAAAATTGAATATATTGAAGATTGGCTTATTAAAGAATTTTTTGACCGTGTTGAAGAGCAGAGGGTAGATAAAGATGCATGTTCAGACAGTGACCTTAAAATTATCTATACACCTCTCAATGGTACAGGTAACAAACCTGTTCGCAGAATTCTTAAAAGAATGGGACTTACTGACGTGAGAATTGTACCTGAGCAGGAAAATCCTGATGGTAATTTCCCCACATGTCCTTATCCTAACCCTGAAATCCGTCAGGCATTTGAATGTGCTCTCAAAATGGCTGAAGAAGAAAGTGCAGACCTTCTTCTTGCAACTGACCCTGACTGTGACCGTGTAGGTATTGCTGTTAAAACAGGTGATGAATATCGCCTTATGACAGGTAACGAAGTAGGCGCAATGCTTGCCGAATATATTCTTTCAACAAGAAAAAAAGACGGAACATTACCTAAAGACCCCATTATTGTAAAAACTATTGTAACAAGCGAACTTATCAGATCTGTTGCTGATAAATACAATGCAGAGACTGCAGATTTGCTCACAGGTTTCAAATATATCGGTGAACTTATCACTCAGCTTGAAGAAAAAGGTGAGGCAGAACGTTATGTTCTCGGCTTGGAAGAAAGTTACGGCTACCTTGCAGGAACTTATGCAAGAGACAAAGACGGTGTTGTTGCGGCAATGCTTATTACCGAGATGGCAGCACACTACAAAAAAATGGGCAAAACACTTGTTGACGTTATGAACGAAATTTATGCTGAACACGGCATTTATCTCAACACTCTTCTTAACTTTGCTTTTGAAGGTGCTGAAGGCATGGCAACAATGAGCAAAATGATGGAAAATCTCCGCGAGACACCACCTTCAACTATTGCAGGACTTGATGTAGTTAAGATTTCAGACTACAAAACAAGTGTTGCAACAGAAAAACCAAGCGGAATTATGACTCATATTGATTTGCCTAAGTCAAATGTTCTTTCTTACTCGCTTACAGATGCTTGTTCTGCTATTGTACGTCCTTCAGGAACAGAACCTAAAATCAAAATTTATATTACTGCTCATGCAGATAGTTTTGATAAGGCAAATAAAATTACTGAAGAAATTACAGAGGATATGAAGAAAATCCTTGATATCAAATAATTTTTGGCAGGTATCAGATTTTATGTTTAGTAAAAAAGTTATACGTGTTGTTGCAATTGTTATGGCAGTGTTGATGCTTCTCGGCGTTTTTGGTGCAGCACTTACTGCGTTTGCAACAGACGGAGTAGTTACCTCTCTTCCTGAAACAGGTCAGCCTTCATCAGTTGTCCCTTTCACAATAGGTATTGTAGCACTTGTAGCTGCAATAATCTGTGCTGTGATGTCAAAGAAAAATAAAAAGTCATCTGATGAAAATGTTTCTGCTGATTATATTGAAGAAGAACAGGTGGAAAATGGGCTTAAATTCTTTACATCTAAAAAGGATGATAAGTTTATTGAAAAACCTGATAACAAAGAAGAATAATTAACTTTGAGCATTGCTGTCTGTTTGTTACTGACGGCAATGCTTTTGTTTGTTTGGTTTGTGAGAATGTGAAAATATTTAGATACAGGGTGATTTTTTGAACTGTGATATTTTTTACCGGAATGAAATTGAATTAGCACAGTCAGTTTTAAAATCTGATTATTCCGACTATGTGATAATCGGAGATGAAAATAATTATCTTCTTAAAGTTCTGAGTGATGTTTTTGGAAAATTTTCTGATGGTACTTTCAGAAAAACATGCGTTATAGGCGTTCTTTATGGTTCAGACAATAAAGAAAATATTCTTAAAAGGATATCAGATAAAGTTAATCAGAATAACTGTCAGAAATGTGTAATTTGTGATGAAAATACATTGTCCTTTTCTGAAAAGGGTTATTATATTGCTGAGCGTGAATATCTGCACCTTGCTGATAAAAACATAACAGAAACTGTTAAAAATATTTCAGACAAAGTTTCAACGGTGTATCTTGTGTGTGATGAAATTATCGGCCCGGGATTGAAATTAAAAGATAAGTTTTGCTTCTCTGATAACAGAATTGAGATATCGGATAACGATTGCCAAACTACTTTGGGGTATACATATATTCGTGATGTAGTTGCTTCAGTTTTTATGGCAATAAGCAAACTTAATGAGAAAAACATTTATAATGTTTCATCTTTCGCTGCTTCTGATTGCGAAATAAAACAGAAAATTCATCAGATTTTCTGTGATAGGTTTTTCTTGCAAAGTTCAATTTCTCCTTGTAATGATAAAAAAATCAAAGCACTCAGTGCACTGAAAATCAAGTCAAAAGGTTTTACAGCCACGGATATTGATACAGCATTATATCTGACAATTTCTTCGCGTTTTTCTTATGAATTTGATTATGATAAAAACCTGACTCAGTATTGTTCAAAACTTGATATTCTCAAGAAAACTGAACTTCAAATACTTAAAGAAATTGATCGTATCTGCAAAAAACATAATATTAAATACTTCCTTACAGGCGGAAGTCTTCTGGGAGCAGTGAGATATGGCAAGAGTATTCCGTGGGATGATGACCTTGATATCGGTATGTTGAGAACGGATTTTGAAAAATTCAGAAAAATCTGTCCTGAGGAAATTGACAAAACTAAGTTTGCCTATGCTTCATATACGACTGAAGAAAATTGTCACTATCTTTTTGATAAAATCAGGCTTAAAAATACATATTTTTCAACAGCATTTTCTGCACAGTATAAAATTCAGGACGGAGTTTTTGTTGATATATTTGTGTATGATACAACATCTCCTTCGCTTAGAAATCAAAAATTGCATATTAATCTTGTCAAAACTGCAATACGTTTCCTCAATATAAAATGGACAGGCATTGCAGACAGAACAATGAACGGTTATTTGTTCACTCGTGTAGTAATGCCGTTTGTTAAAATGGTGCCGTTTAACGTGCTTCATAAGTTCTCTGATAAGATGTTGATGTTCTATAATAAGAAAAATTCAGATTATCTTATTGACGGAACAGGTCTTAATATTAACAGAGGTGCATTCAGAAAAGAGTTTCTTGAAGATTTAACAGAGATGAATTTTGAAGGAATGGATGTTCCTGTACCGCGAAAATATGATGATTTCTTAAAACATGTTTACGGTGAGAATTATCTTGAAGAACCTGCTCTTTTCAGAAGATTGGGTACACATGATTTTGTACGACTTGATTTAGGCGAATATATTGATGAAAATTTAAATATTTCAGGCGAACAATCTCTTGATGGTGAACTTTATTATTAATGTTGTAAAATGTATATAATATAGGTTTCAGTAAAAATTAACTGTAAATTTAAAATAAAAGAATTATAACAAATTTTTGAAAATGTATTGCTGTTTTCAAATAAAAATTATATAATGTTCAAAGAACATAAAAGTAAAGGAGTTTTACTATGTCAGAAAAATTAAAACTTGACATTAAGAAAACCATACTTATCGGTTTTGGTTTTATGTCAACTTCAATCGCATGGGCAATTTATGACCCATATATCACAAAAATTCTCAATGCAGTTCTTACAAGCAATGCGACTATCAATGCATGGAGTGCTGAACTTATGGAAAAATTCCCTGCATTGCTTGAATTTTCAAAAGCACAGGGTAACGCAGGTTTTTCACTCGTTCCCTTGTTTATCGGTATTATAATGACTTTCGATAACATCTTTGGCGTTATTTTCCAGCCTACATTCGGCAAACTTTCTGACAGATGTCATTCAAAGTTTGGTAAACGCAGACCCTTTATTTTCCTCGGTGCACCTATTTCTGCACTGATATTTGCGTTGATTCCTGTTGTTTTCCTTTCTAACGGAAGTCTCCCTCTTCTTATGGCAACAGTTATCCTTTTTGTTTTCACAATGTCCTTGTGGAGAGCACCCGTTGTTGCTCTTATGCCTGACCTTACTCCTTCTGAACTCAGAAGTGAAGGTAATGCTATCATCAACCTTTGCGGTGGTGCAGGTAGCCTTGTAGGTATGATTGCGGGTACAATTATTACTATGATTTTCAATGCTGTTTATGGCAAAGGAACATTCGATGAAACTGCAACATACCCCTATGTATTCCTTATCGGTTCAGTTGTTATGGTAATTGCAGTATTTGTTCTTCGCTTTGGGGTTCATGAACCTGACAGCAGACTTAAAGCAGTCGCTGATAAGAAAGAAGCAGAAGCAATCGCTAAAGCTCAGCAGGCAGAAAAAGCACGTATTAAAGCAAACAAACTTTCAAAAGGTGAAAGAGTAAGCCTTGTGTTCATGCTTGTAGGTCTGTTCTTCCTTTTCTGCGGTTCAAACGCTATTACAACATTCTTTGCACTTTTTGCAGAAGAAGTTCTTCACAAAACAACTGCAGAAGCAACATTCCTTATGGCAGTGTTTGCAGTCTGCTCAATGGCTGCTGCTATTCCTGCAGGTAAACTCGGTAAAAAAATCGGCAGGAAGAAGACTATCCTTATTGGTCTCTGCCTCTTCTCAACACTTTCACTTGTTTATTTCTTAAAGGACAGTCCCGCACTTAATTGGATAATCTGGATTCTTCTTGTTATCGGCGGTGCAGCAAATATGCTTATTACAGTTAACACACTTCCTCTCGTTCTTGAAATAGGCGGTCAGGAAAAAATCGGTACTTTCACAGGCTATTACTACACTGCAACTTTCTCTGCACAAGTCGGAGG
>JAZRNJ010000210.1:0-3383 GCA_045648125.1 Acutalibacteraceae bacterium | reverse complement strand
GCCGAGAGTTTTATCGCAATCGTCACCGAGAACGAAAATGCCGTCTTCTACCGCATAGGGGAAATCGTGAATTGTAAGACCAAGTTCACCGAGTGAACAAAGCATACCGTTACTTTCAACGCCACGGAGTTTGCCTTTTTTGATTTTATGACCGCCGAAAACTACGGAGTTATCGAGTGCCACGGGAACAATGTCACCTGCAGTAAGATTCTGTGCACCTGTAACAATCTGAAGATTTTCTTCTCTGCCTACATTAATCTGACAAATCCAGAGGTGGTCAGAATCAGGGTGTCTTTCAAGGCTTTCAACTTTACCTACAACAATGTTTACAAGCTCTTCGCCTTCTTTTTCAAAGCCTTCAACCTTTGAACCTGAAATAGTCATATCGTCTGCAAACTGTTTGTCGCTCACATCAAGTTCTACATAGTCATTTAACCACTTTTTAGATAAATTCATTTATTGACACTCCTTTCATTAAAACTGACCGAGGAAACGCATATCGTTCTCGTAAAGTAATCTCATATCGTCAATATCAAAACGGAACATTACAAGTCGCTCCAGTCCTACACCGAATGCGTAACCGCTGTAAACTTCAGGGTCAACACCGCAAGCCTTGAGAACTTTGGGATGAACCATACCTGCACCGAGGATTTCAATGAAACCTTCACCTTTGCACATAGGACAACCTTTACCACCGCATTTGAAACATGTTACGTCAATTTCACATGAGGGTTCTGTAAAGGGGAAATGGTGAGGACGAAGTCTGATTTTTGTGTTTTCACCGTAAAGTCTTTTTGCGAATGCTTCAAGAGTACCTTTAAGGTCACCCATTGTAATGCCTTTATCAACAACAAGACCTTCAATCTGATGGAACAGAGGTGAATGTGTTGCATCAACTGCGTCCGAACGGAAAACTCGTCCGGGTGAAATTACTCTGGTGGGAGGAGCCTGTTTTTCCATAACACGAATCTGAACGGGAGATGTCTGTGTTCTGAGAAGCATGTTTTCTGTGATATAGAATGTATCCTGAGTGTCACGTGCAGGATGGTCTTTGGGGATGTTGAGTGCTTCGAAGTTGTAGTAATCCCATTCAACTTCGGGACCTGTTGCAATGTCAAATCCCATTCCAAGGAAAATGTCTTTAACTTCATCAAGAACAATGTTAAGAGGATGTTTGTGACCAAGTGCTGATTTCTTACCGGGCATTGTTACGTCGATTTTTTCCTCTTTGAGTTTTTTGATAAGTTCTTCTTTTTTGATTTTTTCATCTGTTGCTTCAACGAGTGCTTCAATTGCTGAACGTACTACGTTTGCAAGCTGACCCATTACAGGTCTTTCTTCGGGAGAAAGTTTACCCATCTGCTTTAAAACAGCAGTAAGTTCACCTTTCTTACCAAGATATTTAACTCTGATGTTTTCGAGTTCCTGCTTTGTTGATGCAAGTTCAAGAGAGGCTTTCGCGTCTCTTGCAATGCTTTCAAGCATGTCTTTCATGGTATTCTTCCTTTCCAAAATATAAATAAAAAAGCTTCCGCCCCGACAAGGGACGAAAGCGTAAAATTACCTTCCGCGGTACCACCCTTATTTTTGCTTTCTGTTGAGAGCAAACACTCTTTCTCCTCTTACGTGGGAAACACGTCAAAGCCTACTGTAATTTTCAGCCAGCCGCTCCAAAGTGAACTTCGGTGTTTTACGGAATAAACGGGATTTCAGCCTCGTCCCATTCTCTCTGAATTCTTTTTAAAAACACTTACTCTCTTTTTCATAGCGTTTAAAGTATGATAACATAAATGCCGATAAAATGCAAGTATTTATGAGGATTTTTTCTTTAATTTAAGCTGTGAAAGCACAATACCGATAAAAATAAGCACACAGCCGATGTAAGCAGAAGTGGTCATTGTTTCATTCTGCAGAAGTACACCACCTATTGCAGCAAAAACAGACTCTGTTGAAAGTACAATTGCAGAGAAAGTGGGGTCTGCATCTTTCTGACCGAGTATCTGACAAGTGTAGGCAACGCCTACTGACATAAGACCACCATAGAGTATAGGAATAAGAGCGTCTTTTATTCCGACAATGCTTATGTCTTCCAGGATAAGTGCACAGATTATTGACAAAACAGCGCAGACTCCGAACTGAATCTGAGCAAATCTCAAGGGACTAATTTCCGAAACAAATTTATCTATTACTATTATGTGAAGTGTCCAGAATACTGTGCCACCGAGAAGAACAAGGTCACCGATGCCAACCTTTTCCTCCCCTGTCATACAAAGAAGATAAAGACCTGCAACTGCAAAAATTGCACCGAGCCATGTAAGAACAGTAGTTTTCTTTTTCATAAAAACAAATGCTACTATGGGCACAAAAACAGTATAAAGACCTGTAATAAAACCTGATTTACCTGCACTGTTGGTAATTTCAACACCGTACTGCTGAAGTGTTGATGCAGTAAACAAAACGACACCTGCAATTAAACCTGCAAAAAGTGTTTTTCTGAATTTTTCTTTGCTTACCTTTTCTTTTTCAAAAAGCATTATAACAGGAAAAAGAGATAGAGTACCTAAAACAAATCTGACACCGTTGTATGTAAATGCTCCCACATACTGAGCACCCACCTTCTGTGCCACAAAGGCAAAGCCCCATATAATTGCTGTTAGAAAAAGAAGAATAATTGATTTTGGTTTGGTTTTCATATTTTCTTTCACCTTTTTTATAACAATCCCTCACCGCCTACGGCGGAGCTCCCTTTACACAAGGGAGCCGTTGAAATTTGCAGATTTAATTATTTACCAAAGGTTTTTTACACCTTTTGAGTGTGCGTTGATGAGAGCAACGTCAATTGAATTTACTTTGCCGTCACCGTTTATATCAACACAGTCAAAACTATAATCTTTAAGTGCAACCACACCTTTTGAATGAGCATTTGCACGGGCAACATCAATTGCGTTAACTTTACCGTCACCATTCATGTCACCGTAAAAGTTGATTTTTGCATCAATTATTACGTCATCGTCTGCAACTGTAACATCGTATGTGCGTGTTACGTGCTTTGCTTTTGAAACACTCATTGTGTATGTACCTGCAGTTACATTTTCAAATAAATATTCGGCAGGTGTGCCAGTTACGGTTATTGTGTATGCAGATTCAGATTCATTTTCGGGAATAAGCTTAATTGTAACAACATCATCCTCATCGCCGAAACTTGTTACTGTACCTGAAATACTTGCAGAAATATTTCCAAGAAAATGAATTGTTGCATTGAGCAAATCTTCATTATATGAACCGATTGTGATTTCATTCCACTCTTCTTCGGTGCCGTTGTAGTAAACGTTAGTAAGGTTTGTACATCCATAGAACGCTTCATCACCTATACTTGTCACACT
>JAZRNJ010000209.1:0-8948 GCA_045648125.1 Acutalibacteraceae bacterium | reverse complement strand
TCGTTCTGTGACCCAAGGAGTTGACCAGGAAGGTTGTCTTCCTAAGACCGCTTGGCCTCCGACTTGGTTATAACTGTTTTTGTGTTTTCGGGAATTCTCAGCTTTGCTCTGCAATCAATAAGTTTATCCTCATACATTGCAAAAGGAGTGAAGCCGAAAACCTCACAGTATTTTTCTATAATATTATTTATTTTTTTCATTTTAAGCAACCTGCTGTCCTAAAGCTATCATAACAGGCATTGTGAGAATACTTATAAAACTTACCATCGCAACTACCTTTGAAGCACAAGGTGCATCTTTATCATATTTCGCTGCAAACATTACTGTGTTGTTTGCACTTGGTGCTGAACTTGAAAGAATAAGAGCAGGAACAAGCACACCTGTAATACCGAAAATTTTGAAAAGTCCCAGCATACAAAGAGGAAGTACAATGAGTTTGAGGAATGCTGTGAGATAAATTCTCTTGTCGCTGAACATTGTTTTCAGGTCTGTGTTTGCAAGGTATGTTCCGAAAAAAACCATTGCAAGAGGTGTGTTGAGAGACGCAAGATAATCAAGTGGTGTGTTTATTATTTCAGGAAGTCTTACTCCGAAAATAAAAAGAGGAAGACCGAGAAGCACAGCAATTGTACCCGGATTGAGAAGAAGTTTTTTGGGGTTGAACTTTTTCTCGCCTGTCATAACCATTATACCATGAGTAAATGAACTGATATTGAACACCATTACAACAACTGAGCAATAGAAAACACCCTCTGCACCTAAAACCGCATTTGCAAGAGGAAGCGCCATATAACCTACGTTTCCGTAGTTTGATGCAAATTTGTAAATACAGTTATCCTTTTTCGATTTATCCCTGAAAAAGGGAAGTGCAATAAGCGCACCCACTATCTGAATTGCTGCTGCAAAGATGAATGCAAGAAGAAGTTTCTTGTAGTTTTCAGGGGTATTGTCCATTGACATAAAGGCAGTGATAATAACTGCAGGAGTGATTATGTAGAAAAGTAAGTCGTTAGAAAGTCTTGCAGTTTTTTCTTTGAAAAGTCCCACTTTGTCGCAGATGAAACCAACTGCAACAAGGATGTAAAGAATGCCTACCTGTTTTGCGGCAATTGCAAGATTTTCAAGAAACACTTAATTTTCCTCCTCTATATCAATAAGTTTATCTGCTTCTTTGACTGTCATGTTTTTCACCTTCGGTGAATTTGCAAGAAACATTACAAAAGCAAATGCAAAAAGTATAAACAACATATCGGGAATTTCCTGAGGACAAGCAAGTTTACCTGCTGCTTCAAGAACCTTATAATTTTCACTGAACAATGACAAAAGCAGTTTCGGTACAGACACAACTGCAGAGAACATTCCTGCAACAAGTCCGTAAGATACAACTTTGAAAGATGTGCATCTGTTATTCACTTCCGATGCCATCTGAGCAAAATACATAAAGAACATCATCATGAAAGCAATCATGAACAGTTCAAGGAAAAGTGTTGAAACGTTCATAAAGCTGATTGTTCTCGTAAAACGCTGAATCATTCTGAATGTTGCCCAGAAAAGAGGTGAAAGAGCAAAAACTTTAAGCTTTGTCAGGTTTATTGCTCCTGCACCTGTAAACTTCACTGCAAGAACAATAAAGTAAATTGCTGAAAAAATTGCAAAAACGCCCTCTAAAAGTTTAGGAAGTGCGCCTGATTTCATAAGGAAAGAAAAATGAGACTGTTCTTCCATGAACGGGTTATAAGAAGCGGACAACTCCATAAAACTTTCAAACAAAGGTACTGCACTTACGCCAAGACTTATTGCAAAGACTACGGACAGAATTGCAACACCGATATTTTTCTTTTCAGGCAATTTATCATGAGGAACTTTTCCTGCAAGAAGAGAAACCATGAAAACTGCAACTGCTGTGACACCAAGAACACCGTAAAGGAGCACTGTTGTGAAACTATTCTCCGTAAAAAAGCCTGTTTCAAAATCAATAAGTCCGCTGAAAACCTGATAAATTCTGAGTGCAAGTGCAACAGCAGTGCCGATAAAAGCAACGGTCATTGCAGACTCTATTTTCAGATTTTTCATACTGCCTTTAATTTTCATAGAAATTCATCCCTTTCTTATCTCTGTTCTGTGGGAATATAAATGCCTGATGAGCCTTCACTTACAACTCTGTTTTCAAGTGAAACATAGTCTTTTGTGTGAGCAACGCTCTTATATGCAGGACGGATAATTTTCTTCGCAGTTGTCATTTCTTCAATTCTGTGAGCAGACCAACCTGCAACACGTGCAACTGCAAACATAGGTGTGAACAAATCAACGGGAATTTTAAGCATTTCATAAATAAGGCCTGAGTACATATCAACATTTGCACAAAGAGGTTTCTTTACACCTTTCACATCTGCAAAAACCTGAGGTGAAAGTGCTTCAATACGTGAAATCATGTTGAAACGTTCTTCAAACTCTGTGCCTTTTGCAAAGTCTCCTGCTTTTTCTTTAAGGAGAACTGCTCTGGGGTCTGAAAGAGTGTAAATTGCATGACCCATACCGTAAATGAGACCTGAACGGTCACCTGCTTCTTTGTTTATAATCTTCTTCAGGTAGTCTGCAATTTCACCGTCTGACTCGTGATTTTTAACGTTATCATAAATTTCACCTATCATCTGATGTGCTTTGATGTTAGCACCACCATGACGAGGTCCTTTAAGAGAACCGATTGCAGCACCGATTGCTGAATATGTATCTGTGCCTGATGAAGAAAGAACTCTTGTTGTGAAAGTTGAGTTGTTACCGCCACCGTGTTCTGCATGAATGCAAAGCAGAAGGTCAAGAAGTTTTGCTTCCTCATCAGTGAATGTTCTGTCTGCACGTGTGAAACGGAGAATTGTTTCTGCAGTTGAATGTTCAGGCTTTGGCTGATGAATGTACATACTCTTTTTGTAGTAAGTTCTTCTCTTTACCTGATAAGCGTAAGTCATAATTGAGGGAAGCTGTGCTACAAGGTGAATGCACTGTCTGAGCATATTTTCAACGCTTGTGTCATCAGGGTTTGAATCGTAAGAATAAAGAGCAAGAACGCTTCTTGCCTTTTTGTTCATAATATCAGGTGAGGGTGCTTTCATAATCATGTCTTCGATGAAATCATCGGGAAGTTCACGGCACATTGCAAGTGTAGCTCTGAACATTTCAAGCTGTTCCTTAGTGGGGAGAGAGCCGAAAATAAGAAGCCATGCAATTTCTTCAAATCCGAAACGGTTTTCTTCCTGACAGTTTTTGACAAGTGTTGCCATGTCATAGCCACGGTAAATAAGTCTGCCCTCTTTAGGCACACGTTCACCGTCATTGATATAGTAACCCTCAACACTGCAAATCTGAGTAAGTCCTGCCATAACGCCAGTACCGTCAGAATTTCTCAGACCTTTTTTAACACCGTATTTGCTGAAATCTCCTGTTGCAATACGGTTATTTTTTTCAAGTTCTTTACATAAACTTTTCATAGAACTGTCATCAATATATTCGATGTAGTTAGTTTTCATCTTAAAGTTCCTCTCTGATAGGGCAGCACGAATAATCCGAACTCGTTTTTTATAGGTTGATTTCTGTTGACCCTTTGTTAAAATATACATTATATTGTACTATATTTTAAATATAAAAGTCAAGAAAAAAGGATGGTTGATTTATATGAGATTTATGTTGTTTTTAAGCCTCTGCTTGGCACTTTCAATGATTTTTACACCTCTTATCAGTCTTACAGACAAAGCAGAAGAAAAAACAGTCTCAAAAATTTCATCCGGAGAAATAAAGAAAGAAGAAGAAAAAATAACTCTCCTTATCACAGACACAAACAAGGAAATTACTCTTTCTGTCAGTGATTATCTTGTGGGTGTAATAAGCGGAGAAATAACTCCTCTTTATTCCGAAGAAGCAATAAAAGCTCAGGCAGTTGCTGCTCACACTTATGCTCTTTACCAACAGAAAAAAGGTGTCACCCTTACAGACGATTACAAAAAACATCAAGCGTACATATCCCCTGAGGAAGCAAAAGAAAAATGGGGTGACAAATACGAAATTTATTCAAAAAAAATCACCTCATGTGTAAATGAAGTGAAAGATAAAGTTATTACTTATGAGGGTGAAATTATTTTACCTGCATTTTTTGCACTCTCATCAGGAAAAACAGAAAATTCAGGAGACGTATGGAATGAAGATTTACCCTATCTTGTTTCAGTTACAAGTCAGGGCGATACCCTCTCCCCTGACCTTATTTCCGAGAAAACCGTCAGCCGTGAAGAGTTTGAAAATTTTGTGGGATTTTCACTGGGAGAAAGTCCCGTATTTTCCCTTGAATGTACAGAAGCAGGTGCAGTCAGAACATTGACTGTTGACGGAAAAAGTTTTGACGGAGATGAGGTACAGAAAGCATTTTCCCTCAAATCAAATAATTTTTCCCTCACATATTCAGACAATCAGTTCATTTTCACCGTTACAGGCAACGGTCACGGCGTAGGTATGAGTCAGTACGGTGCAGATTTCATGGCAAGACAAGGTGCTAAATATGATGAGATTCTGAAACATTATTATACGGGAGTTGAAATTGAATAAATGAAGAATTGTGGGGCTTCCCCCTCAGCCGTTTTATAATTGCATCGCAGACCTGATTCTATTATCTGTTCAATATTATCTTTTATCTATTATCTCAAAATTCTTTGAAATTAATTTGAAAAATCGGCTCCCTTGTGTAAAGGGAGCTGTCAAAATCTGTGATTTTGACTGAGGGATTGTTTATAATTTTCAACGAAAAATCCCCTTTTTTTCAACGAAAAATCCCCTCTGTCACTTCGTGACATCTCCCCTTGCATTTACAAGGGGAGACTTAAACCGGAACATACAGATAAATTATAATTTAACTGTATCTTCGTAGGGGCAATTCATGAATTGCCCGTCAGATTTCATGAAATTTTATTACGGGTCATTCGTGAATGACCCCTACGAGGTTTCAATCGATGCAAAACCAATTATGGGAATAAAACCAAAGGTTTAATATGCAAACTCACATCAGTGATATTATAAAATTGTGTCGCAGACCCGACATTCTGCACTTTGCATTTTGCATTTTGCATTAATTATAATTTCGCATTCACGCAGATTACTTCTCCTTTATCAGTAATATCAATAAAGCCGTAATTTCCGTCCCTGATACTTCCGGGGTTAAAAACATAAACTCCGTCCATATATTTATTCACAGGTGTGTGGGTGTGGCCATATAATATAATGTCTGCGTCAAGTGACTGCCCTTTATAAATCAGTCTGTCGATGCCGAATTTTACATTTTCAAGATAACCGTGAGTTATGAAAAATTTCTTGTTGCAGATAGTCTGTGTAACATTTTCATCGAGGGATGATGCGATGTCGCAATTCCCTTTTACTTTGATAACATGTTTAAACTGAAGCACATCATCAATACGGTCAATATCCCTTTCACCGTCACCCAGGAAAACAACAACCTCTGCTGAATGGTGGATTTCGATTGCCTTTTTCAAAGATAAATAATCATTGTGGGAATCAGACAAAACAAGTATTCTCATAGTGAAAATCCTTTCATGGAGTGATATATAATGGATAAAAATCTCGAATCTCTCTTGGGAGAAAACACATCAAAAAAAGATGTGGAAAATTATGTCAACAAAAGTTTATCTCAGTCTGACAAAGAAAAACTGAATGCTGTTCTCAGCGACAAAGAAAAACTGAACGAAATTTTATCAAGTCCTTTTGCACAGGAACTGATGAAAAAATTCCATAAGTAAATTATGAATATGGACAACATAAGTGATATCATTGCGTCCCTTAGTGATGATGATATCAACTCACTCAAACAGACTGCAGCATCACTTTTCGGTGATAAACAGGAAGAAAAACAGGAAGAAAAGTCTGCCTTTGATTTTTCAGGGATAACTCCTGAAATGATTGGCAAAATTACAAGGATGATGGGACTTCTCGGCTCATCGTCCTCAAGTCCTCGTTGCGATTTAATCAAGGCTTTGAAACCACTTTTATCTCAGGATAAAAGAAAACGTGCAGACGAAGCAATGCAGATTATGAAACTCATGGACATTCTGCCCATGTTGCAAAATTTTAAATAAACTATAATTTTCAACGAAAAATCCCCTCTGTCACTTCGTGACATCTCCCCTTGCATTTTCAAGGGGAGACTTAAACCAGAACATACAGCTAAATTATAATTTATATGTATCTTCGTAGGGGCAATTCATGAATTGCCCGTCAGGTTTCATGAAATTTTATTACGGGTCATTCGTGAATGACCCCTACGAGGTTTTAATCGGTGCAATTAAAAATATAATAGCGTCGCAGACCCGACATTTTGCACTTTGCACTTTGCATTTTGCACTAAAAACTTCGGGAGGGCACAGAGACCCTCCCCTACGATTATGCTTAATCAGAGCAATAAATTACAATTTTGTGCAAGGAGGGAGAAAACATGAAAGACTTTTCCGACACCGACATAGAAAAAGCATGGGAGGAACTTTCCCGTATGGGTGAAAGCTCTCATTTTTCCGAAGAAGATAAAGAAAAATACAAATGCAGATGCCGTTTTGAAAAGAATGAAAAAACTTTTTCCCCTCCTCAGAACGGCAATAATTTTAATAAATCTTCTTCAATTGATGAGGACAAACTGCTTGTACTTGCCCTTATTCTTATTCTTTCAAAAAACTGTGATGATAAATTTTTAATGATGGCTTTGCTTTACATCATAATGTAATTGACTCAAAACTACCATTTACAAGTGCACACAGGTCCTTGGGGTTCATTTCCATCTGAAAGCCTAATTTCCCTGCGCTGACATAAATTCTGTCAAAATTTTCTGCGGTAGAATCAAACACGGTAACATAGTTCTTTTTCATACCAACGGGACTACATCCTCCACGGATGTAGCCCGTTATTTTGTTTATATCTTTGACATGAATCATGGAAACTGATTTTTCGCCTACAGACTGTGCAGCCTTTTTCAGGTCAAGTTCTTCTGCTCCCGGCACTACAAAAACGTAATAATTTCCGCTTTTGCCCACGGTTACAAGGGTTTTGAAAACACGTTCGATTTCTGCTCCGATTTTACCTGCAACAGTTACGGCATCAAGTGCTTCTTTGCAGGGGTAGGAGTGAAGAACATAGTCAATTTTTGCAGTTTCCACAATTCTTATTGCATTTGTCTTAATACTCAAACTTATGCACTCCTGCACCTAAAGCGTAAACTTCATCACCTACATAAGCCGTTGCTGCTGCACCTGTGGGAACTGTGAATGTGTAAAGGATTTTTCCGTTTTCACGTTTCCATTCAGATTTAACTTCACCGTAAGCAGTTTCAATTGATGCTTCGACAAAGTCAATTCTTTCATCAGTTTCAGGTTTGAAGATGATGTGTTTGAATCCGGGTGCATTTTCGTCAGTGTTTATACCTGCCATATTGCCGTACATCCAGTCACCTACTGCACCATAAGCATAGTGGTTGAATGAATTCATATCTGCTGACCACATTGAACCGTCAGGTTTGATGCCGTCCCAATGTTCCCAGATAGTTGTTGCACCCTGAGTTACTGAGTAAAGCCATGAGGGATATTCTTCTCTGAGAAGAAGGTCGTAAGCCACTTTTGTCTGACCGTTCTGTGAAAGAGCATGGAGAAGATAAGGTGTGCCTACAAAACCTGTTGTCATGTGACCGTATTCTTTGATAATTGAAAGAAGCTGTTCTGTAATTGCCTCTTTATCTTCGCAAAGGTCAAAGAAGAGAGTAAGAACACATGCAGTCTGTGTATTGCAGAGGAGTTTTCCATCAGGAAGATAAGTTTTAATAAATGATTTTTTGATATTTTCAAGGTTCTGTTCATATTTTTCTACGTCTTCACCCAGAGCCTTACCTGCTTTTACAACAAGACCTGTTGAATAGTAGTAGTAAGCAGATGCAATAAGGTTCATATCAGTTGAGCCTTTGTAACTGCCTTCTTCTGCATCAAGACCCAGCCAATCGCCGAAATGGTCTTCCTGAATCCAGAGGTTATCAGTTGCGATTGAGTCAAGGTAATCAACTCATTTTTTCATTGAGGGATACTGCACTTCAAGAATTTCTTTTTTACCGTAAGTAAGGTAAATCTGCCACGGACATACTGTTGCAGCATCAGCCCATGCAGCTGAAGATGTTGCATTTTCCTCGTCATCGAACCAACCAAGGTCGGGAATAACGTGAGGCACTTTGCCGTCTTTGCACTGGTCTGCAGCTAAGTCTTTGAGCCATTTTGAGAAGAATTTATATACATCGAAGTTGTAACTTGCAGTTTTCACGAAAACTTCAGCGTCACCTGTCCAACCGAGACGTTCATCACGCTGAGGACAGTCTGTGGGAACATCAAGGAAGTTGCCCATCTGACCCCAGATAATGTTGTGATAAAGTTTGTTGAGCATTTCACTTGAACAATTGAAGTGACCTGTTCTCTTCATATCAGAATAAACTGCAATTGCAGTAAAGTTTTCAAGGTTAATTTCATCAGTAAAGCCCTGAAGTCTGATGTATCTGAAGCCCTGGAAAGTATAGTGAGGCTTGAATGTATGTTCATTTCCGTCACAGATAACTTTTATTTCGTTCTTTGCTGCACGGAGATTTTCTGTATAAAATTCACCATCTTTATCAAGCACTTCAGCGTGAGTGATTAAGAACTCATCACCTGCGTTACCTTTGAACTTGAATTCAACATAACCTGTAAGATTCTGACCGAAGTCAATGACTGTGTCACCTGAGGGAGTTGTGATAATTTCCTTTGCAGAAAGTCTTTCATGTTCACAGATGATTTCACCTTCCTGAGGAATGAGAACATCTTTTGATTCATCCCCGTCAACTACTGCTTTACCGAGAACTGTGATTTCCTTTGTTGTATCAAAAGTTTCACCGTTGT
>JAZRNJ010000208.1:0-3098 GCA_045648125.1 Acutalibacteraceae bacterium | reverse complement strand
TGTGGTTTTTTACTATATACATCTTCCCCTTTTGTTATCCTTGCATAAAAACCCGGCTCTCATTCCTGAATAAAAGCCGGGTTGCTTCAATTTATTTTATTTGTTTTTATATCCTTTTTCTCTGTTTTGCGTAAAAAACTAATTATGTATTACATCTGAGTTTTATCACTCCAACTATATAATGTCATTAGGTAATGATAAATGAATAACAATCTGAAAAACCGCACCATAGGAACGAAAGCTTACACAGCTGACAGTACAAAAAAGGAATTGAACAGGCATCAATTTCCAAAATATAAAACCGATTTACAATCAGTCTCTTTTGCTTGAGAATGTTGTAAATCGGTTTTTACACATCAATAATTAAAAATCAAGATAATCCTTTGCAGAAACTTCTGAAAAAGCTTTAAAATCTCTGTTTCCCGTTGCTTTCGTTATTTTTTCTCTGAACAAAGCTTTGTACGCATCGAAAAGTCTTAAAACTTCACCATGATCTGTATAATCTACACCTTCAGGTACATCACCTATTAATGCCTGTTTTTCGACAAAGCCTGTTTCAGCAATTTCATAAATAATCGTCTTAAGATAAAATGCTGTTCCGATATTATGACCCTCGTCGTAGGAATAAACCATATTATCCTCTGAAATATAGATTTCAGGATGGATGGAAGAATGTCTTTCAGCAAAAACTACACTCAGTCCGCCTTTTTCAGTATATGTCATCATAAATTCTTCCCATGGTCCTTCAGTACGACAAAAAACCTCAGGAATTCCGTCACCATTTATATCTGCAGAATAAGACTCATTGACAAGCTCATACTTGGCAATCTCCGCTTTGTACGCTTCTTTGGCTTTTGCTACAGTTTCAGCAGAAGCAGTGTAGGTTGTTTCCTCTTCTGTGGTAGTTTCCGTAATTTCAGGTGTTGTAGTTTCACTACTATCAAGCTCTTTTTCAGAAAATGTATTTCTTCCCAAAACAAATCCCACAACAAATACAACCGATGCCACTATGAGGGCGATTATTATTTTAAGTGCTTTTGATTTCATTTGTCTGACTCCTTCTCATATCTTCTTTTTGCAAAAATCACTCAGATTACATTCTTCGCATTTTGCTTTTCTTGCAGTACAAGTATCTCTGCCGTGAAGTACACATCTGTGACAGAAATCATTGCTCTCTTCGGGGGGCAATATTTTTTTAAGTTCAAGTTCAACTTTCTTAGGGTCTCTGGTTTCAACAAGACCGATTCTGTTTGAAATTCTGATAAGATGAGTATCGGCAACAACTGCAGGTTTGCCGTAAACATCACCACAGATAAGGTTTGCGGTTTTTCTGCCTACACCGGGAAGTTTTGTTAAATCTTCAATATTGTCAGGCACTATACCATTATAGTCTGATAATATCATCTGCGCCATGCCCACGATATCAGATGCTTTTGTTCTGAAAAATCCACAGGGTCTGACAAAATCTTCAATATCGGAAACATCTGCATTTGCAAAGTCTTCAATTGTTTTGTATTTTGCAAACATGGGTGGCGTAACAATATTCACACGGGCATCTGTGCATTGTGCAGAAAGCCTTGTAGCTACAAGAAGTTCAAAAGGATTTGATGCTACAAGAGAACAGATTGCTTCGGGATATTTTTCTTTTAATGCTTCCACAGATTTTATAGCAAGTTCTTTTTTTGTCATAATTTATCTCCCTTTTGGGAAAAGTTTTGTTTTTGATATTGCAACATAAAGGGGAGTTCCAAGCAGATAACAAACAACAAGTTCTCCGAGACCTACCCACAAAGCACTTATAAGGAATCCTACAAAAGTGAAATTCTCTCCCTGAGGCAGAAAGAAAATATTTATTTCAAGGCCGATTATTACCGCATTGAAAATAACAGGAAAGAAAAACGATAAAAACGGTATGTTTTTCAATTTTATATTACGTGCATAGTAGGTGCAGAGTGATGCAAGAAAAGTTGCAAGTGTTCCGAAAACTGCATCTATCCATGAATAAGGTCCTGTAATGTTCGCAATAAAGCAACCTATTGTAAGGCCTGGAATTGCTGCAGAAGTAAACACAGGCAATATTGTGAGTGCTTCAGAAAATCTGAACTGCATTGCGCCGTAGGACAAAGGATAAATAGCAAGAGTAAGTGCTGCATACAAAGCAGCAATAATTGAGCCTTCAACAAGAAGACGCATTTTTTTGTTTAACATATTTAATTCATCTCCGTAGTTTTATTTTAAGTCAGGATGGTTTCGAACTGACTGTAAACAAGGGAGCAAGTTGCCTCACTCCCTTTTATTATAATCTACACAAATTATCTAACCTGTGAAATTACGATGTCATAGTTTGCTGCTTTATAGATTTCTGCAAGGTCTAATGTATCTATCCAGCCATCATTACCTGCGATATCTGCTGCCAAAGCAACTGCTGAACCTTCTTCAAGTTCAATGTCGTAGTTTGCAACCTTTGCAAGTTCTGCTGAGTCGAGTGTATCAACAACACCATCACCTGTAAGGTCACCGAAGATTACAACTGTGTATGATTCAAACACTTCACCATTAACAACAAAGTTTACAACTGTACCTGTACCAAAGCCGTTTTTTGTTTCAACATATTCAACTGTACCGCCTTCGTATTCTACAAAACCGTCAAGGTCATAGATACCTTCTTCAAGACCGTAGATGAAGCCATTTTCTTTGTCAATAATTGTTGTTGAGCTTTCATCTTCTTTAAAGTATGCTAAAATAGCAGGAATTTCTCTTGTTTCAATTTCTTCTTTACAAACTGCACAGTAAAGTTTTTCTTCACCTGCTACGCCTACTTCTGCAGGTTTTGTAACAACCCATTCGCCCGGTATATGACCGAGAGGAGCAACTTCATCACCTGTTTTTGTTTCACCACAAACTGTACATGTGTATGTTGTGTAACCTTTATCTGTACATGTAGGAGGTGTTACTTCTGAACTATAGCTATGTTCAATTACATCAAGTTCAAATGTTTCTGTATTTTCTATTTCGTTACATACTGTACAGTAAGTTACCATATCATATGAACCTTTTTCTGTACATGTAGCTTCTTTTCTGTTTTCTTCCTTGGGATC
>JAZRNJ010000207.1:0-4005 GCA_045648125.1 Acutalibacteraceae bacterium | reverse complement strand
AGTTGTCGGTGAAGCACTCGGTCTTCCTCACGCAATGGTTTACCGTCAGCCGTTCCCGGGTCCCGGACTTGGCGTACGTTGCCTCGGTGCAATCACACGTGACAGACTTCACGCTCTCCGCGAAGCAGATGCTATCCTCCGTGAAGAATTTGATCTCAACGGTCTTGCAGAGAAGGTATGGCAGTATTTCATTGCAATTCCTGACATCAAGAGCGTAGGTGTTAAGGACGACAGCCGTTACGAGGGTTGGCCTGCAATCATCCGTGCTGTTAACACAACAGACGCTATGACAGCAACAATCGAAGAAATCCCCTACCCCGTTCTTCACAAGATCACTGCAAGAATCACAAGCGAAGTCGAAGGCATCAACCGCGTTCTCTTCGACCTCACTCCCAAGCCGACAGGCACGATAGAATGGGAATAATAACCGAAGCAAAAAAATCCTTATTTATCAAGGGTTTCAGGACTTCGGAAAAGCCGTCTGATACTCAAATGATACTGAATACGGCTTCTTCACAATAAAATCATACAGAGATAACCTCTCTCGTTTGAACACTTAGTTCATCCGAGAGGGGTATTTTTTATGCCCAAAATCAGGTGAGTGATACTGTAAATCCGATCGTATTTTTCCTCTGAAATAAATTTTTAAAGTTTTAGTTATAAATTTTCAAAACAGTCAGCAACAGATAAGTAGATAGGTAAAATAAAAGCATTTTTCAACAAAATCAAATTTTTGGTTATAAATTCCGAAAAAAGTCAGCAATAAGTAAATAGAGGGGTTTTTCAAGGACTTTTTTGAAATTTTTGTGAACTTTTTGGAAAATGATGCCGAATTTGGTCTCTCCCAGTGCAAATATAATAGAGGGTAAAAAAATTTTTTCAAAAAAGGGGTCCTGTTTTGACTAAAAAATGTCCGTTAATAAGTGAAGGGGTTTCTTCGTATTTCACGTCGGGCAACCGACTTGTAATAAATTTTACAGGAAAGGAGGAAAAGCTTATGCCAAGCGTTCTTATGACAGCAAAGCAGGTAAGCGAAGAGCTCGGTATCTCCCTGACTCTTGCTTATCAGCTTATCGAGCAGTTTAACAAGGAACTTGAAGCCAAGGGATACTATGTATTCAAGGGCAAGGTAAGCCGCCGTTATCTTTCAGAGCAGATTTACGGTATGTCGGCAAATTAAAAGGAAGGAGAAATCAAATGCCTGCTTACAAAGACAAAAACGGTACGTGGTATGTTTCGGTCTACTTCACGAACTGGAAGGGCGAAAATGACCGAAAGCTCAAACGCGGTTTCAAAACACGCCGTGATGCAATCGCGTGGGAGACAACATTCATCAACAAGCACACAGGCGATCTGACAATGACCTTTGCAGAGTTTTATGACGTCTACAAAAGTGACCTTGAGATTAAGCTCAGGGAAAGCACGTGGATTATGAAAGCAAATGTTATTGAAACAAAAATACTCCCCTACTTCCGTCTGAAGAGGATGTGTGAAATCAAGGTTGCCGATGTCATCGCGTGGCAGAAGGAGCTGATGTGCTACCGCGATGAAAATGACCAACCGTATTCGCCCGGTTATCTTAAAACAATTCACAATCAGCTCAGTGCAATTTTCAATCACGCAGTAAGATACTACGACTTACCCTCAAATCCTGCAGCAAAGGCAGGAAACATGGGCAGAGAAAAACACCGTGAAATGCTTTTCTGGACAAAGGCGGAATATCTCAAATTTTCAGAAGCAATGATGGACAAGCCTGTATCTTTCTTCGCATTTGAAATGCTCTATTGGTGCGGTATCCGTCTCGGTGAGCTGCTCGCATTGACTATCGGTGATTTCGATTTTGAAAATCAGACGGTACGAATCAATAAGTCATACCAGCGTATCGACGGACGCGATGTTATAACCGACCCGAAAACAAAAAAGAGCATACGGACAGTCACGATGCCTGACTTCATCTGCGACGAAATGCAAAGATACTTCAGCGGATTTTACAAGCCGAAAAAGGATGACCGGATTTTTCTCATAACCAAAGGTTATCTTCACCGTGAGATGCGAAGAGGCTGTGCCGAAACGGGAGTAAAGAAAATCCGTATTCACGACCTGAGACATTCACACGTTTCACTTCTCATCGATATCGGATTGCCTGCACTTGCGATTGCGGACAGAGTCGGTCACGAAAGCATCGACATCACTTACCGCTATACTCACCTGTTCCCGTCAAAGCAAACGGAGATTGCACAAAAACTCAGTCTGGAGCGTGAATAAAATGTGAGCCAAAAATCTTGATAAACACAACCGCTTCCGCAGTATAACTGTCGGATTCAGAGTCTCACCCGAAGAGAACGAACAGATAAACAGAGTCGTTGCGATATCGGGACTGAGCAAACAGGAATATTGCTACCGCCGTTGTATGAAGCAGGACATTATTGTTCACGGCGGCAACCCGAAAGTGTTCAAGGCTTTGAAAAACAATCTTGCAGATGTACTCACTGAATTAAAAAACAAAAACGAAGTGTCCGATGAGATGCTTGAGATTATCAGGCTCATCACCGAGACACTCCGAGAAATGAAAGGAGAATTAAATGAATGAAATAAAAAAAGAAATGACCGTCCCCTTCTCATCTGTTGGCGCAGATGACGGACAGTCAAATCATATGTACGATGACAGTATAACTGATACGGAAGAAAAAAGCAATACTCTTGAAGAACTTGCTAAAAAACTTAACCGTATGTCCAATCCATATGTTCTTAACACCGTAACAATGTCAGAACTTTACGATTCCGTTTATACGAATCAACCGCACATTATTGAAAATCTGCTTTACCCCGGACTGTATCTTTTTGCAGGCGGTTCGAAGATAGGTAAAAGCTTTATGATGATTCAGCTTGCATATCACGTCAGCACAGGAACACCCTTATGGGGTTATACTTGCCGACAAGGAACGGTTTTATATCTGGCACTTGAAGATAATCACCGACGTTTACAGGCACGTTCATATCGAATGTTCGGAACTGAAAGTACAGATAAGCTTATCTTTTCGGTCGCCGCAGGCAAACTCAACAAGGACCTTGATGAGCAGTTAAACAACTTTATGTACGAGCATCCCGACACAAAGCTCGTTATCATTGACACGCTTCAGAAGATACGTGAGGAAAACGGAGACAACTACAGTTACGCAAATGATTATCAGATTATGGGTAAGCTGAAAAGTTTTGCAGACAGTCATGAGATTTGTGTGCTGATTGTTCATCACACACGAAAAGAAAAATCCGAAGATATTTTTGATATGATATCCGGAACTGTCGGTCTTTTCGGTGCGGCAGACGGAGCATTTGTTATGTGTAAGGAAAGTCGTATCAGTAACAACGCTACACTTGAAGTGTCAGGTCGTGACCAACCCGACCAACGTTTTAAACTTACGCGAAATCTGAAAACGCTTGCGTGGGATATGGAAAGTGCTGAAACAGATTTGTGGAAAGAACCACCGGAGCCTTTATTGGAAACCGTTTCAGCTTTTCTGACCGAAGCCAACCCTGTATGGTGCGGAACATCAACAAGGTTGGTTGAGGAATTGAGTGTTGACATTAAACCGAATACACTCACATTGAAGCTCAATGTCAACGCCAATCGGTTGTTGAATGAGTACAATATACGATATGAAAACAGCCGAAGTCACAGCGGAAGGCGAATAAAATTGGAACTCATTTCGACTGAAGCGTGACGATGGTGACGGTCGTGACGATGAATAGGGCACCCCCCTAAACATCGTCACCATCGACACGACCGTCACGGGAAACTGCATATTAAGTGCGAACAATGTGCAGTTTCCAAACCCTCGGAGAGCGCAACAGCACCTTTTGGCATACAAGAAAGTTCAAACTTGAGTGAATAACTATATTAAAAGATACATGGTATCAGTCTTAACAAGCATTGGATGTGAACGGTCAAATGAGCTTGTTTCGCCTTTTATGCCATGGCATCAGTCTCAACAAGCATTGGATTTG
>JAZRNJ010000206.1:0-3099 GCA_045648125.1 Acutalibacteraceae bacterium | reverse complement strand
TTGTAAAATCTTCCGTCACAATGTGCACAATAGTGAACACCTTTGCCTGTGAATTCAGTTTCTTTTTCTACGCCTAATTTACGGGGGTTAGCACCTGTTGAAATAACAACGGCTTTTCCGTGGAAAGTGCCGTTCTGAGTTTCAACTTTCTTTATTATATCAGAAAAATCAACATTTGTCACTTCCGTATATTCTGTTTTTACTCCGAAACGCTCAGCTCCTGACTGCATCTTTATTGCAAGTTCAAAGCCCTCTATTCCGTTTTCAAAACCGGGATAATTGTCAATAACATCCGTCAGCATCATCTGACCTCCCGGAGACATTTTCTCTAAAAGAATAACGCTCATTCCTGCTCTTGCACCGTAGAGTGCCGAAGTGTAACCTGCAGGACCTCCGCCTATAATTATCATGTCGTATACCATATTGTTTTCTCCTTGACATTAATTGAAATAGGAAGTAAAATAAAACCAGTAAATAATGAGGTTAATAAAAATGAAAATTGTATCACTGCTTGAAAATACAGCATCTTCCGAAATTGTAAAAGCTGAACACGGTCTGTCGCTTTATATTGAAACTGAAAACCATAAAATTCTGTTTGATATGGGACAGAGTAATTTGTTTTATGAAAATGCTCAGGCTCTCGGAATTGACCTGGCAGATGTTGATATTGCCATACTTTCTCACGGTCATTATGACCATGGAGGAGGTCTCGGAAAATTTCTTGAAATTAATAAAACTGCACCCGTTTACATAAATAAATGTGCTTTTGAACCTCACTATAACGGAACTGAAAAATATATCGGTCTTGATATATCTCTCAAAGATAATCCCCGTATTATTTTTACTGATAACGAATTTAAAATTGATGAAAATTTAGTTCTTTCCACCTGTAACGAAAAAGAAAGAAAATATTCTCTCCTGCCGTCAGGTCTCAACAATTTTGAAAATGGTGAATTTGTTCCCGATGATTTCACACATGAACAGTATCTGCTCATTAAAGAGCAAGGTAAAAAGGTGCTCATCAGCGGTTGTTCTCACAAAGGAATCTGCGATATAACAGATTGGTTTGACGCAGATGTTCTTGTAGGAGGATTTCATCTTTCAAAATATCCTCTTGATGAAAACCTGATTTCTGTTGCAGATAAACTGAATTTCAGTCACACTCATTTTTATACCTGCCATTGTACAGGACAAGAGCAATACACATTTATGAAAAAGTTTATGAAAAACCTGAATTATTTATCATGTGGAGATAGTATTTTTATCTGAAAGAGGGGAAGACAATGTTTGAAAGTGCATACCGTGAAATCTTTCCGTTCTGGAATGATATCACCGAAGAAGACAGAGATTATATCTGTTCAAACTCTTCGTCTGTTCTTTTTGAAAAAGGTACAAATGTCCATGATTCAGGAGCATGTACAGGTGTGATTTTGGTAAAAAAAGGAACGCTCAGAGTTTATATCATGTCTGATGACGGTAAAGATATTACTCTTTACAGACTTCACTCAGGAGAACTTTGTCTGCTTTCTGCTACATGTGTTCTCAAAAACATAACCTTTGATGTTTTTGTGGATGCAGAAGAAGATAGCGATTGCTTTGTAATAAGCGGGCCTGCTTTTGCAGATGTTTCTGAAAAATATGCTCAGATAAAAATTTTTGCTCTTGAAACTGCAGTCAGCCGTTTTTCGGATGTTATGTGGGTTATGGAACAGATTCACTTTATGAGCATGGACAAACGTCTTGCTATTTTTCTTTATGAGGAAATTACAAGGAACGGTACAGATACAGTAAATCTTACTCATGCCCTTATTGCAAAATATATGGGCTCTGCTCGTGAGGTTGTGACAAGGATGCTTAAATATTTTGCAAATCAGGATATTGTGGAAATTTCCCGTAAGGGCGTTAAAATTATTGATAAGGAAAAACTTAAAAGCTTAGCTTTCCAATAATGCGAGAACACCTTGTTCAGGCATTGCGCCTAAAGACTGATTAATGACTTTTCCCTTCTCGATAACAAAAAGTGCAGGGATGCTTGAAACACCGAATTTCGTTGCAAGTTCTTCTTCTTCATCAACATTGATTTTGCCTACAAGAAATTCAGGATGTTCATCTGCGATTTTGTCAATTACAGGTGCGAGCATTCTGCAGGGTCCGCACCATGATGCAAAGAAGTCCAGAAGAACTTTTTTATCACTTTCCAAAACTTCGTTGAAATTATTTTTATTTATAACTTTTGCTGACATCTCTGTCACCAACCTTTCTTTGGTTTTCTTTATTTTAGTATACCCCTGAATTTTTATATTTTCTGTGACAAAGTCACAGAAAATAATTGAACAAGTTATATTAAAGTGTTATAATGCTTTTATACAAATTAGAAAAGGAGAGTTTCTATGGGCAAAAAAATTATTGTAGCAGGTGCAGGTCACGGAGGTATTGCTACTGCTATGCTTCTTGCAAAAGAAGGTTTTGATGTAACTGTTTATGAAAAAAACTCCCGTGAAAACATGGGCCATGACTGGACAGATGCTTTTGACAGGAAATCTTTTGCAGCAATCGGACTTCCTATGCCCGATGAAAGTCTTTACTATCTTAAACACGATATCACTTTTTACGGTCCTGCCGAAAGAGTTTCACTCAAACAATCTATTCCGGAAGATGAACTTGAAATAAATATGGAAAGAAAAGACCTTTATAACTTCCTTATTCCTTTTATTGAAGAAGCGGGTGTAAAGTTTGTTTATAACTGTGAAATTGAAGGACCTCTTCTTGATGGTGAAAAAGTTATAGGTATTAAAACAAGTATAGGCGAAATAAAGGGCGACCTTGTTATTGATGCTTGTGGTGCTAATTCACCTGTAAGAAGAAATCTTCCCGAATCTTCAGGTGTTCAGAGGGAAATCGGACCTTATGAACAGTTCTGGGCTTACAGAGCATTTTATGAAAAGGCTGCAGAACCAAAAGATAAGTACAAAGTTATTCTCCTTTCCGAATATGAAAAAGGAATTTCATGGGTTACTGATAACAAAGACAGAACTGATGTGCTCATCGGTAAATTCTATGATTTTGATATGCCGAAGGCAGAAGTAATTGTGGAAAAAC
>JAZRNJ010000205.1:0-16541 GCA_045648125.1 Acutalibacteraceae bacterium | reverse complement strand
ATCTTCGTTGAGTTTTACACCCTGTCCGTGAACGAACATACTTGAACCGTTTGAAAGCTTGTTATCGTTTTCATAGGTTGAATCGTAACCGTATGAATTGCCGCCGATTGTACCTTCGTCCTGAGGACCGTCGTGAACGCCATCTGTAACAACCATCCAACCTGAACCTGTTGTATAGAAATCAAATGCAGACTGACTGAAATCCGTTTCGTAATACATTACGGAAGCAGGAATAATTGTGAGTTCCTGGTACTGATATTCCTTATCCACATTACTTGAAACTTCAACAACTACGAAAACTCTTTCAATTTCACCCATAAATTTATGAGGAGTGAACTGAACTGTGTTTTTATCAACTATCAGGTAGTTACCGTTTGAAGAAGTGAGAGTTTCCGTACCCTTTGAAATCTGGATATGGCTTGGGTCAATATTCTTACTGTAATTAACAAAGCCGACAATCTCAAGCGTTTCTTCAACAACTGCGAAAGTTTCTATATCATTTTTAAGAACGTCAACCTGAATAGGTTTACCGTAGTCAATAACAATTTTATCAGGAACAAGCTGTGGGTCTGCCTCTTCAAGGTCAAGGTCCCAACGTACACCGAACGCAACATAAGACCATGTGTAATATGTTTCCTCATGAGAAACAACAACTGTTGTCTGTGCACCTGTCTGTGTTACACGGTAAGGCTCTTCACCTGTTGTTTTGAATGCGTCTTCTGAAGGCTCAGAAACTGTGATGCCACCTGTAACTGTATTATCTGTACCACTTGCAGTCTGTACATAATAACTTGCGTTGATGTCGTAAAGGAAGAAGCCTTCGGGAACGTGGTCAGCTGCTCTCACCTGTTGCTGAGGAATTGTGGCATCAGCATTAAGATTAAGAGGAACAACTACAGTCTGACCAACATAAATTCTGTTAGCATCCGGAACAACTTCACCTGTATGGTTAACAGGCTGACCCTTTTCATTTACAAGATAGAAACGAATTGATGTATCAGCACCACCCCAAGAAATAGCAGGAATGGGGAAAATCTGTTTAGCATAACAGCCGTCAACATCAACGTATTCAAGGTACGCTTCCTGGTTAGTATAATAAACATCTTCAGGACGTTCGCCTTCAAGTGCACCTTTAAGATAAACGTAATAGTTGAGTTCAACTTCATTATCAGTAATGTTACCGATGTACCAATGGAAGGTTTCAACACCGTCTGCTGTTTTTTCATAAGTGAATGTTGCTGCATCAATATCAACAGAACCATCAGCGTTTATCGTCATGATATTCTGACCTGCACCGATAACATCGGAATAAGCCTCTGTACCATCATAATTGAATGTAACCTGTTCGAGAGTTGTATATTCCCCTGTTCTCTGACCCGTAAGGTCTACACCTGTTTCAGGGTCAATTGTGCCGATAGGATAAAGTTTGTAAGAAAGAACGTTGATTACGGGAGGTATTGCAAGGTTTGCGGTGCTGTCTCCCGAACCACTGTAAGATGCCATCTGAAGTGTAAACTTATCACTGATTATGTCAGTTGTTCTTGCATTAGTACCTGAATATTTAACCTTTGTAGCAAGAGATTTGTAAAGAGCATCAAGTTCTGCTTCGTTTTCTGCTTCGTAGTAGTCGTCAGCGCTTGAAGCCATCGTCTGAAGAACTGTTCTCGTTGCAGATGAGGGAATATAATAAGTACCACCGTTTACACCGTCAAGAGTAGGCATTGATGATGTTGCACCCTGTGTAACTGAACCGTTAGCCATACCGAAACCGATACAATGGATTGTATTTACAAAATCAAGTTCCTTGACTTTATCTCCCCAGTCATTGTGATGGGTTGTGATATATTCTGTCCAACCTGAGTTGTAAGTTACATTCTTTGTTTCTGTTGAACCGTCATTATATGTAACCGTAACGTTCATTGTTGATGTTTTATCAATATCGTTACCGTCTTTATCATTACCTGTGCTCAGGTAAGAAGACTCAGCCCCTGTTACAGGGTCAATATAAAGCATAGATGCCGTAAGGTCTGTGTTACTTCTTGATTTGTAGTAAACACCGTCAAAGTGAGTAGGCGCACCGTCAGTCATAAACACGATATGAACATCTTTTCCGTTGAGTTCATAAAGGTCATTTGCAAGTTCATAAGCCTGCTGGAAAGCGTAGTCGTAGTTAGTACCACCTGTTGTCGCTTTAACAAGTTGATCAATTGCTTCTTCTGCCTCATCCACATCTGTCATTGCAAGGTCGCCTAACTGATAAACGTCGTCGTTCTGTTTAGCAGTTGAGTGAGTGTTATAGTCACCGTCAATACCTGCGAAAGCAAGGAGTGTGAATGTGTTCTGAAGGTCACCTTCGTTATCCGAAAGAAGTTCCTGTGCAAAGAGTTTAGCAGCGTGTTTTGAAGCATTAAGACGCTGTGCTGTGCCTGCAGTAACGGCTGTATCAGAATAGTCGTAAGTTTCATCGTTCCAGCTCATTGAGTTTGAAATGTCGGAAATGAGAAGAACATTAACTGAACCTACTTCAGAAACACCTGCAACATCAAGGTGAACCTGAGCAACACCCGTATTATTGAATTCTGATGCGTTACCGATTACGCCTTTATCAATACGTACTGCACCTTCTTCAGGATATTCGGGATAATGTGTTGCACTTTCAAGTCCCTCATAGGGGTTTGAGTCAACTGTAACACGTACTGTGCCGTATTCAACACCTTCATAAGAAATTACAGCATAAGAGTGACCTACTGTTGTGATGTCATAACCTGTAATTTTAAGACCGTTTGCCACCGTGAATTCTTCAACAGTTTCGTCATCATAGAGGACTTTAAGAACAATGTCTGAAAAATCGGGTTCCACGTTCTGAAGCGTTCTTACCGGAGCATTACCTTCAAGTTTTGTTGAGATGATAGTTTTACTTCTGACACCTACAGGAACTGTGAGAGTTATTGCTTCCTTCAGTGCAACACCGTCAACTTCTGTAAGAGTTGCCGTAATGTTTGTTGTACCGTCATTAACTGCAGTAATTGTACCATTGGAAACTGTTGCTATGCTTCTGTCTTCAGTTGCCCAGTTTATGGTACAACTTGCAATGTCAACTTCTGTTCCGTCTACTGTCACAAAGCCGTTTATTGCTTTTGTATCTCCCGGTTTCATATTTGCTCCGCCGGGTGAAAGTCTGAAAATTACTTCTTCGCCTGATGATTCACTTGTAAGTCTGTAAAGATAGACTGATGTAACACTGTTCTGCTGTCTTGTTCTTGAAGCGGTCCAGGAGTTATTATTGTAACGGACATAGTAATAATATCTGCTTGCGTATCTGTAAAGTTCATAGGCACCGTTTCTGTTGTTTACGATTGTAAGCTCTGATTGACTTGTGCTGAGTGAAAGGGAATTCTGGTTAGTATACAGATATCTGCCGTTGTTTGAAACTGTACCTGAAGATGAACCTGAAATTGTCCATGCAATTTTTGAATCATCTTCCACTGTGATTGTATTGTTTGCTATTGTGACTGCAGTTCTGCCTGATGAGTTGTTATTATTTGTAAGGGCATAACCTGAGTTTGAGTTTGTATTTACAATTAAATATTTTTCACCTGCATCTACACCGTCAGTATCAAGGGTGTAAACTTTACCGCCCACAAGATTGCTGTTTCCTGTAACGTCTTCAACAACTACTTCTTCCTGAGGAACAAGTGCAATACCTACAGGCATCATAGTTTCAATATCAAAAATGTAGTTTCCGTTTACAAGCGAACCCTCAACTTCAACTATTTCACCGTGGTCAATAACAAAGCCTATAACACGGTCTGTTGCCCATTTTTCAGGAACGGGAATTGAAACGGTTGCAGTACTTCCTATAAGCTCACCATCAATATCGAAAGCTCGGAAAGTATCATAGTCCTTTTCTTCAATAAGCGCTTCGTTGCTTGAAGAAATTACTGTGCCTGAAAGATTATTCACGCCGTCAACAGTAATTGTTATACCATCAACAGTTATCTGATTTTCAGGAACAATTGCTTCATTCTGAGCATATTCGTAAACTTCGGCATAAGCCATAATAAATGGGCCTGCACCTTTACCTTCGTTGTCATAGAAAGTAGCATTACTGCTGCCGGGAGCACCCTTGAAGCAGATATCTGTAAGATTATCGTTTGCAAGTTTATTTTCGCAGATACCAAGATATGCATCAAGTGCCATATCTGTATAACCGTCATCAATCCAGCCATTGTTTACAGCCTTCATAATACCGTAAACCATAAGTGCAGTACCGCTTGTTTCGTAGCGGTTGTTTGTTGTGTTTGCAGTACCTGTGACATAGTTTGTCCACATACCGTTGTCTGCATTCTGGTATGCTTTCATACCGTCTATCAGTTTAACAAGCTGAGCCTCCAATTTTGTAAGGTTATCACCTGTCACATAGTCCATTACATCCACGAGAGCAGCAATGTACCAACCGATTGAACGCAACCAGTAACTGCCTGATGTGTCGCTTGAAGAGTTTGCTGCATGGTAGAAAAGACCTGTTGACTCATCATATAAATTTTCACTTACCCATGTAAGACGGTCAACAATCTGGTCAAGCTCTGCAGTATCGCCTGAATAAGCAGCATATTCTGCATAGAAGGGCAGAATCATATAAAGTCCGTCAAGCCAGATGTTAAGAGAAGATGGACTCTGCCATGTATGGTCAAAGTTATAGCCTCTTGAAGATGAACAGTAACTGCTTTCAGCATCTTTAAGGTCATTATAAAGTGTTTCCGCCATTGTGAGATAACGGCTGTCACCTGTAATTTTGTAATAATCAAGAAGTAAACTTGCAGTTTTATAACAGTCTGCACCATGGTAATCAACATAACCTGCATTCTGTTTACCTGCAGAGTTTTTGGTCCATGTACCGTCAGGAGCAATCATTGCAGAAAGATATTCTTCAACATAAGATGAATAAACAACGTTACCTGTTACATCGTAGAGGAAATCAACACCTTCAAATACTACGCCGTTGTAATAGCTCCAGTCATAAAGGTATGCTTTGTTGCTTGATTCTCTTTTTTCGTTATCCCATGTAAACTCTGCTTCCCATGTGGACGCAACAGCCGCAGGGTTGTTTGAGTTGTTATTGATTGTAAGACTATGTACGTAGCTGTCCGATTCTTCCAGAGCGGCCGCAAGCCTTTCATCCGTTTCCGCTATAGTTTCCGCTACTGCATTCAAAGGCAACGCAGTTAAAAACATACACGCGAATAAAATCCACGATAAAATTTTATGATACGTCTTCTTCAATTCAAACGCCTCCAATTATCAACTTAAATACTAACAGGTAAAGTACCCCTAATTTTTCATTGTTAATTTTATCACAAAACAGATTGTGTGTCAACTAACAAAAATGCTTTTATTGTTTAAAATAAGAAAAAAACAATAAACCCGTCAGACATACGCAATCTGACGGGTTTATTATCACAAAACTATTTATTTTTAATCCGGGTTTTGAGTTTTCTGAAAAAAGACAAAAGATATTTATGCTGAACACAAAGCAATAAAACAAACAAACCTGCCTGAATATACCAGAGTTTCTCATTTAATGCCACAAAAGACTGTACTGTAAGCAACACATAACTAACTATGATTACAGGTCTGTTGATTTTCATAATGATAAATTTTCTCATCATAATTGAACGTACAAGGTATGACACTGCATAGCCGAGCATTGTTGCAAGAGCCGCACCCAAAGCACCGAAAAATCTGATGAAAACAAGGTTACATATTATATTTACTGCAGCGCCGACAAGTGTAGTTGCCGACACCTCTTTCGTCTTTTTCACCGCAGTAAACAAACAACCTTCAAAAAGTGCCATTCCGTTAAATACCGTTCCCACAAGAAGAAACGGCACACATTTCCACGCTTCAAAAAACTCTTTAGCGTAAAGAACGGAGGATATGGGAATATTGAAAATCATAACAAGCGAACATGCCATTACTGACACGAAGCTGTAAAGAGAAAATATATTTCCGATGAAACCGTCTTTATCTTCCTTATCAAATTCTTTAATAGCAGAAATTGACCAGGCGTTATAAAAAATGTTCTGAACAGTTGTGAGAATGGTAGGAATTTTATAAGCCACGGAGTAAATTCCGTTTACTGCCACACCACACATAAATGTAAGAATATATCTGTCTGATGCACTGTTAATCCACCACGCAAGAGAATTTGCCACAAGAGGAATACTGAACTTAAGCATTTCCTTGGTGATATTTTTTTCTCTTTTCAGTTCAACATCCTTATAAATTCCACCTGCAAAAAACTGATATACCACTGCCACGATACTTGCACCTGACATTGCCAGGAGATAACCTGTTATACCCCACTTAAACACAAGAAGAAAAAGAAGATTAAGAACACACATGAAAAATGTGTTGAGAATACCACTTACCATAAGTACGCTGACTTTATCTTTCGCTTTCAGATAAAGCGTAAAAGAATTATTAAGTGAACTGAAAAAATACAGAATAAACAAAAATGCGAGAGACTCAGAAGAAACATCAAAAACACCGGTAAAGCCCATAACAGCCAACGCAACCGCAAGAACAGAACCTCCGATTCCGTTGATTTTAAGTGCCGTTGTTATAACATCTTTGGGCGAATAATTTTTATCCATCCCGAAGCGTAAAGCAGCGTCCTGAATATTCAGAGTAAGAATCGGTATAAGCAAAGTTGCTGTAGTAGAAAGCAAATCAACCGTTCCGTATTCCTCGGTTGTAAGGACATAAGTGTAGAGAGGAACAAGGAGAAAGGATATGATTTTAGAACCGAAATTACTGATTGTAAAAAGGAGCATATTACCTGCAAGTGAAGAATATTTACCTGATGACTTTTTTAATAATTTCATAAATTTTATTCTTCACCTGCTTTCTTTTTTCAAAAGGAGTTATATATTTTCTTACAGTATCTTCAAGGGAGATTTTCTCATCTTTGAGTTCTGACATCACTTTTCTGTAATAAACTGTAGGAGATACATTTTCTGTCTGCTGAAAATTAAAATAGTCTGAGATACTCTGCTCTGAAATTTCACCAAAAGATGAAACTTCTTTCAGAATATTTTCACCTGTTTCATTCATCGAAAGCACCATACTTACACCTGTTTCATCAAGTAAAAATCTGTCGCCCCAATAGTCACCTATTCTCATATCTGCAGAAGAATTTAATCTCCATCTGCATTCATAACAGGCTTTTGTGTAACAGTTTTTAGATTCATACATCAGAAAATATTCATTTTCGATTTTGTGTTGAATAAGTTCTTTTCCGTCAGATGAAACACACATATATCTTTCTTTCCGACCCATAGGCTTATGACGGAAAGATATACCGAGATTTTTGGTATTCAACTTGTATTTTTCTCTGAGCAACACTTCATATTTTCTGAAAAGATTATATGATGGCACACCATGACAGATAAGGTCAACATAAACTACATCTTTCTTATCTTTCAGCAAGTTTCGTGCTCCTGCTATCTGACAGGGAGTTCCGAAAATAACGAGAGGTTTTTCTGAAGTAACAAGGTCATTTGTTACTGATGCAAAATCACTTTGCATGTATTTACTGCCACTGAATTTTTTCAGAGTTTCAGCATCTTCAGAAGATGATAAAACATGTTTTGCTCTTTTTTCTTCAGTATCAAAAAGACAACCTGCAACGCTGTAACCCTTCTCTGAAAAATATGTTGAAAGTCTGTGAGCAAATCCACCTGAGGAAGATAACTGAAGAGTAAAGAAATCATTATCTTTATATGAATAAAGTCTGCCTTCTTTAATATTTTTAAAATTATCTTCATTTTCCATAGGACATACTGACTTGCATTTACCACAGGAAATACAGCCGTTTTCATCAACTGCTGCAGAGTAGAAACCATCTTCATTCATAACAATTTCAATTGCATTTACAGGGCATATTTCCTTACACGCACCACAACCGCAACACAGAGAATTTGTTTGCAGAATATGTTTTTTTACTTTTTGCTTTTCAGAAGTATTTTCTGTTTCCGCAAGAGAAGATATTAAAAACGCTTCTGACTTTTCTCTCAGAAAATTGAGTTTTAATTCGGTAGTTTTTTTATCAACCGGTCGTTTTTCACAGCTCTGAGAAAGTCGTGATTTCAAATCAAGTTTTTCAAGAATGTTATAAATTCTTGTATTCTGATTTTCCTTGTCGCCTTTTTTGAAACGCTCGAAGCAAGTAAAATCCTTGCCGAAATTCACTGAAAACGCAACACCATGGAATGAATCTGTACAGACATATTCTGCATTATAGAACAAATCCGTAAACTCTTCAGGACCAACTCCAGACACTACCCCCAGTCTTGACAAGTCTTTTTCAAACACGGGGATAATCCTGAATTCAAGATTTAATCTTTTTGCGATTTCCTGTGACTTTTTAATATGCCTTTCATTATTACCGAGAAAATATGCGAGAAGATATTTTTCTTTCTTTTTTCTGAGATTGAAAAGTTCTGCCCAATCTTTTTTAGTCAGCAACAAAGTCGGGTCAAGTACAACGGGAATTTCCCTTTTTTTAATTTCGGAAATAATTCTGCTTCCGCTTTCTTCTCTGACTGAAATCTTCTCAAAATTTTCAAGCAGTTTATTAATTTCAGTTCTGATTTCTTCTGTTTTGATTTCAGTTACACCCATACTTGGCGCATAGGCGATTTTTTTATGAGAATCTTTCACAAAATCCAGATAATAATGAGAATCAAAAACAAGCGGTGACCAAATCTGGTCGCTTCCGCAAATGAAAGCATCGAATTCTTCACTAAGTTTTTCAAGATCAGATAAGGTTTCGCATTTTTCTGTCAGGTCAAAATATTTTTCTGAATATGCATTGAAAAGATTTCCGCTTCTTTCTGCAACAATATTTCTGATTCCTCTGTTTCTGATTTTTCTGGCTGCTTTTTCTGCAAACTCTGCAAAAATATTTTTATCAGGAAGCAGAGGCTCTTTTTCACGGGGATAATACTGAATAATTTTAACTTCATGGCCGTAAGATTTAAGTTTTTCTGACAAAGCAGTTGCCTGTAAAAAGGTTCCGTAGTTCATGTAACTGAACCATGTCATTATTGCTATTTTCACACTATCCCCTCCTTTTTATAAATTCTGTACTTTATTGTAAAGGTTTTCTGCTGTCTTTTTCCAACTTACTTTTTCAAAATCTATTGACGAAACTATTCTTTCATTATTGGGATTTTCAAGCAGATATTTTATTTTTTCTGCAATTTCTTCTTCGTTTTCGGTATCATAAATTATATCCGTATCTTCAAGATTAAGAATTGAACGTATACCTGAATCTTTTGAAAGAAGAATGCTGCATCCTCTTTCAAGTGCATCTGCCGCAGCAAGGCTGAAGGATTCAACTGTTGAATTGACAACAAAAAGTTTTGTATTTTCAAGTTCACTGAAAAACAAATCCTGTCTCAGTTCACCTTTGAAAAATTTATTTTTATTTTCAGGTTTCTTTTTTCCGTAAATATTTAAAACTATATTTTCATCGTTAAATTTGCTTACTGCCTGACAAACTTTTTCGTTATTTTTCTGTGGCAGGTCACCACCTGCAACAGCAACGGCAATCTCACGCTTTTCATAAGGTTTAAGATTTTTCTTTTCAAAAGCATTTATTCCGCTGTTGACAAAACTGATTTTTTCTCTGAGATGAGGAAAATAATTTTTCACCCATTCAGCGTAAACTGATGATACACACAAAATCAAGTCAACATTTTCGAGAATAAAAATTTCAGAATCGAGAAATTTTTGTTCGGGCTGAATGCCATTGATTTTACTTTCGTATAAATAAAGTCCGTGCATAAGGTAGACTGTTTTTTTCCCGAATTTCTTTGCAAGTTTTATCCCCGCATTTGCATAAAGGTCTCCCCCTGCAAATACAGTAACATCGTTCAAAATCACTTTAAGCAGATATTCGGCTCTTTTTATATATTTATTTTTTGATTTCTGATAATCAAATCTTCCGTCAGCAGAGTCAAGAATGTACCTGTTTGCATTTGAAGGTCCGGAAAAAGCCCTGTAATCTCCATGAAAATATATCTTTTTCATACTTGTTCACCTTCTTCTCTGCGGCTTCTGACAAAAGGTAACGCCATCATAAAATAAAGCATAAATGCAGCCTCTGTGCGCAACGTTGAATTATATATACCTATCAACACGCATAAAACTGCTGTCACCATTGAAATCTGACAGTAGATTTTGTCTGTTTTGCCCTGACGTCTGAATGCCATAACAAAAACAAGTGCAAAAAATCCAAAAAAGAAGACCAGACCGAAAACACCTGTTTCAAGGAACAAAAATGCAGTTGAAAGCCACGTGTAGTGATAATCGGCATTTTCCAAGTAAAACGGTGACGTAAGAAACCCGAAAGACTCTGCATAGTCACAGTTACCGAGACCTAAACCAAAGATTTTTTCCAAATCTGTTTTAAGGAATAAATCAGAAGCCATTGACAGAGATGTAAGTCTGTTCATGTCTCCTGTTGATGTGTAGCCATCTTCTGATGTTGCACTGAGATAAAAAGCTTCAAGTGACATGTACTCAGAAAACTGAGGGAATATTTCTACAAGAAGTCGTGCTCCTACAAACAGACTAACGGCAGATACTGCAATTATTACAACCTTTCTCCATGAAAATGAAGTAACAAGCACTGCTACAGCAACAATAACACCAAACTCGATAAAAAAGAAACGCAGTTCTGCCAAAGCGGCAATTATCAAAGCAAGTGCACTTTTTATTACCGTCATACGGAGTGTTTCTTTCCTGTTAAGGTAGAAAATAATAGTTTTGGTGATAACTATAACCTGAAAAATGTTCAACCATCCGTTACAACCACCCTGTGTGCCGAAAATGCCACCAAGAAAGTCCTGACGCAAATCAAGAAAGAAATACTGAAAAAGTGCTACTGCACAGTTAACAAAGAAAATCCTGTCGAACCAATCAATATATTTATTAATTTCATCCTTGAAAAGGAAAACTACACAACCGATAAAGAATGCATACATTCTGAAATTATTTCTGAATCCCCATAGATAATACAGGGGTGATTGGAAATTAAACAGATATATGGCTAAGGTGTATAAAAAGAATAAAAGAATCCACAAAAACAAACTTGCCGAACTTCTGTACACAGAAATTTTTTGTTTCAAAAAGAAAAGCAAAAGCACTCCTACCCACGCCACATCGACCGTATATCTCAAAAGTGAAGGCAGAGGCAGAAACTCTGTAAGTGTGCCGAAAAGAAAAGGCATAAAGAAAATGAACCACACAAGCCAACTATCAAAACTTCTCTTCTCAATTTTCAATTTAAGTTCCATTTTCTTCACCCTCCTTTTCTCAGTTTTTTAAATTACATAAAATGTAGCAAAGAAAATATAATTTTTTCTTCATAAGCCAAAACAGAATTTTTCTGTTTAATGAGTCTCTTGATATATTCTTCCAATCAGCAAAAACGCAAAACAGTGTGTTATTATCAAGAATTGTTTTCAGCTCGTTCATTTTTTCTTTGAAAGACATATCTGACATTGAAATCTGCTTCATAGCAGCAATTGTGTTTGAAAGAAATGTCAACGCAACTCTGTTTTCGTTTTCATTTCCGAGTTTGAGTTTTCTGCAGAGACTTGCCGTCAATTCATAACATCTTTTTACTTTCTGGAATCTGTCTTTTCTGTATGTTCTTGAAAGTGACGATGTGTTTTCTCTGTAAAAATAAAGTGCTTCATTCAATATTACAACTTTGTTTACATATTTATAAAGTTCAATAAGAGAATAAACATCTTCCGATAAAATTTCTCTTTCCGATACAAATTTCCAATTGATTTTTCTGATAAGTTCCATTGAAAACATCGCCATACATGAACTCATATTCAGTCTCCAGTTTTCGGAAGGAAGAGAATAAATGAGATTGGGCAAAAAATCCGACTGCACTTCTTCACCTTCAAAAATATTTTTGGGCGGAGAAGGCATAAATGAGTTAATAGCAATTTCATTTTCATCAACACTTGTAAAACCGAAGCAGACTACATCTGCTGAACTTTCTTCAATTGATTTATACGCTTTTTCAATTGTGTTCAGTTCAACAAAATCATCACTGTCAAAAAAGCAGATATAGTCCCCTGTTGCATTTTCTATCCCTGAATTTCTTGCCATTCCCAGACCTGCATTTTTCTTGTGAACGACCTTTATGCGATTGTCTTTTTCTGCCCATCTGTCGCAGATTTCGGGGCAATTATCAGGCGAGCCGTCATCCACAAGAATAATTTCAAGGTTTTTATATGTCTGATTTACTACTGACTCTATACACTTTTCAAGGTACTTTTCAACATTATAAATCGGCAGAACTACCGAAACCAATTTACCTTGCATCAGATTCAACCTTTCATCTGTGATGCAATGTCTGCATCAACAATTTCTTCACCTGTTTTTGTTTTAAGCTGTTCTTTTGAAATTTCCGAAAGTCCGTCGTTGACTTTTGCACTCATATCGCAAGTGCTCAATTTATCAAGTTCTGCCTTTGTGACTTTTCCGTCACGGAAATCGCGTACAATTTTATTCTCATACATACTGTACTTCTGCTTTGTCCAGAATTTGATTTTATGTAAACCTACCCACATAAGCGGTTTCCAGATATATTTGTGCATTGCAGGAGAAACTGAGCCTATCATCCAACAGTTTCTGTCACAACAACGCACTTTTGCTCTTACTTTTTCTGCGTCTTCACTGTTCCATAATTCATCCCAGGTCTGATTGTTCAGGTTGCCCATGACTTCCTTATCTTTTGTGCCGTTACAGGGCATAACATCGCCGTAAGGGTCAATGAAGAAAGTGTCGAAACTCATGTCGCAAGGAAGAAGTCTTGGCTGTGAATAAATGTAATTGATAAGACCATGATTGAAATATGCTCTCATCCACTTTTTAGGAGATTTGCTTGAAAGAAGTTCGTTTACAAGATTTTCGAAATTCTTTGCAACCATAGGACGGTCTTTGATAATATTTTTTGCCTCCACGAAATAGAAACTGTTGTGAAGTGATGCCGTTGCAAACTCCATTCCCATTTCATCTGAAATTTTATATAAAGGTACAAGGTCAGGTGCATTTTTATCCTGAACAGTCATGCCGAAACCTACGTCCTTCATACCCATTTCCACAAGTTTTTTCAATGTGCTGTAGCCTTTGTTATATCCGTCATCAAGACCACGGATTTCGTTATTTGTGTTTTCAAGACCTTCAATTGAAATTCTGATACCAATTTCAGGAAATTCTTTGCACAAATCAACAATTCTGTCCGTAAAAAAACCGTTAGTTGAGATAACAATTCGGTCACTCTTTTTATAAAGTTCACGGACAATATCCTTCAGGTCTGTACGGATAAAAGGCTCACCACCTGTGATATTGGTAAAATACATCTGAGGCAATTTTCTGATAGTTTCAATTGTGATTTCTTCCTCAGGCTTTGAGGGTGCTTTATACCTGTTGCACATTGAACATCTTGCATTGCAACGATATGTAACAATCACAGTACCATTTAATTTTTTCTCTGCCATATCTGTCACCTTTTATTCCAGAAAGTAATATAATCTGATGAGATTTTATCCCATCCGTAATTTTCTACTGCAGTTTTTCTTGCAAGAAGACAAAGTTCATTGTATTTGTTTTCGTCTGCAAAAATATTTTCTTTTACTGTTTCGGCGAAATTTTTTTCGTTATAAAATACACATCCGTCTGAAAAAGCAAAAGTTCCTTTTTCATTGACAAGCACTGGAACACCTGCTGAAAAAGCCTCTACAACCACAAGACCGAAGGCCTCATAATTTGACGGAAAGATTGTAGCATCTGCCATATTGTAAAATTCATTAAGTTCTTCACCCGGTGAAATCATACCTAAATATTTCACCTGATTTTCCACACCAAGTTTTTTAGCAGTTGCATCAACAATATTTTTGTATTCTTCATCAACAATACCACCGGCATATAGATAAAGAATGTTTTTGTCTTTTTTCATCAGTTCTGCAAGTAATTCAACCGACCTTGCTTGTCCTTTGTTTTCGTAGACAGAGCCTACCTGCATGATAATTTTTTTATCTGAAAAGCCTCTTTTTAATTTTATGCTTTCTTTTTCTTCTTTGGTAAGAGGTGTATAAACGTCTGTATTCACACCGTTATTTATAACACAGATATTTTCTTCTTTAACGCCAAGGTGAGTTATAATATTTGCCCTTGTTTCTTCATTGAGAACAAAAACTGCATCTGCTTTTTTCATACATTCGGCTTCCTGAAAATATCTTTCACGGATTGTGCTTTCAATTTCTTTCCATGGCATTCTCCACACACCTGTATGGTTTGTGTAAGCAGTTATGCATTTTTGACGGAGTTTTTCATCGACGAGTTTCAGGAAGAAAAACATATTGTACTGATTATGAAAATGAAAAACTACTTTTTCTTTTGTGTTTTTCAGGATTTTCTTCAGTTTCATTGCAAGTGAAACCGAATATATAACTCTTTTGAGTTTGTGCACAATGCCAAGCTGCAAATCGGTATTCATAAGAATTGACGGCACCTTTACTTCAGATATGGGAAGTGAGTTTTCTTTTCTGTTTTTATCGCACACGTCAATTATTTCAACATCTTTCCCCTGCTTCATCATAGAGAGAGTCAGTTGTTCAACAATTATTTCAGTTGCTGCTGAAATTTTTGCAGGAATTGATGTATAACCTGTACCTATTTCGTATATTTTCATTTCTTATCACCTGACAAATCTTTATAGATTTTTTCCAGTTCTTCAATATATTTTTCGGAAGAAAAACGCGTTTTTGCAAATTCACAGGCATTCTGTGAAAGCTTTTCATATTCCTCTTCAGAGATTTCAGATGCTTCTTTTAAAGTTTTTGCAAGGCTGTTGGCATTGCCCGATTCAAAAAGCCAACCTGTTCTGCGAGGAATTGCCATTTCGGGGATACCGCCGATTTCAGCACCGATTACAGGCTTACCTGCCGACATGGGCTCCATAAGTGCATAAGGTCCGTTTTCAAAGCATTCACTCGGTAAAACTACAACATAAGCATTTTTTCTGAGAATATCAAGTTTTTCACCTGTAACAAATCCTGTCAGTTCAACTTTGTTTTCAAGATGGTTTTCTTCAATATATTTTTTCAGTTTTTCATATTCCGTGCCCATCCCTGCAATAACAAGCCTGAATTTTTCAAGGTCTGCTTTATCAAAGGCTTTCAGAAGAGTAAATACGCCTTTATCTTCAGAAAGGCTTCCTAAAAAGAGGAAATAATTTTCTCTGCTTTGTGCTACTTTGAAATCCGTTTCGGGAGGAAGAAAATTAGGGATATTTTCAACCTTATTTTTAGTAATTCCTGCTTTGAGAATTTCATTTTTATGAAATAAGGATGGTGTTATGTAGTAATCGATTTTGTCGTAACTTTTGTGAAATTTATAAAAGTAAGCCTCAGCACATGCTGCAAGACTTTTTGTAAGACTACCTGACATACATCTGTTTTTTACACAGTTAAGAAATTTACCGCCATAACACTCACGACATTCTTTTCTTTCAGGAGTAAGAAGACTGCCTATGGGACAGGTACAGACTAAATCGTGCGCAGTAAAGACTACGGGAATTTTATGTTTTTCACAAACATCAAGAATACTCAGCGTAATCTGTCTGTGGACAAGATTTATATGCACAACATCAGGCTTTTCCCTTTTTATGAGTGCTTCAAACTTTTTCTTTGCTTCGAAGGAATAAATAAGCTTGAGTGCCATTTTCAATTCGCCGAATTTTGAAATTTCACCTTTGTAGTCAACATTTTCCACGAAAAATTCTTCCTGCTCACAGGGTATGTTTTTTTCGTGTTTCATTGCAAAGAAAACAACCTCATGCCCTGCTTTTTTCAAAGCATCAGCAAGGGCAAAATAATAGGTTTCGCTCCCGCCTCTTCTGTAATGAAATTTATTGACTAAAAGTATTTTCAAAATTATCCCTCACAATACAAACGAAGTGTCTGTTTAGTAACTTTATCCCAATTATATTTGTTGCAGATGAAATCTTTTGCTTCTGATTTATATCTTTTTACTTTTTCTTCATCATCGCAAAGAGTCTGCATTTTTTCCGTTAAGTCTTCAATGTTTCCTTTTTCAAAAACCTCTGCCTTATCTTCAACAACATCAGTACATTCAGCAATTGATGACACAAGACAGCAGTTGCCGTAGCACATTGCTTCAAGAAGGCTCAGTGGCATTCCCTCAAGGTCAGAGGGCAATGTGTAAATATACGCATTTGAATATAATTCATCAAGTTCTTTTCCCTGAACAAAGCCTGTAAAAATCACGTTTTCTCCTGCAAGAGTTTTCATCTCATTGTAAAAATCTTCGCTGTCAGATGCACCGCCTGCGATAACAAGCTTTTTATCTGTTTTTACATTTTTAAACGCTTCGAGAAGATATTTTACACCTTTTTCAGGCACAATTCTGCCGAGAAAAAGAATGTA
>JAZRNJ010000204.1:0-9622 GCA_045648125.1 Acutalibacteraceae bacterium | reverse complement strand
TGGTGATGAGGGTCCACCCGTTCCCATCCCGAACACGGTAGTTAAGCTCATCAACGCCGAAAATACTTGGCTGGAAGCGGCCCGGGAAAATAGGACGACGCCAATACAAAGTGCCGGTTTGAATAATATCAAACCGGCTTTCTTTAAAGAAAAATGAATATGCCCTAATAGCTCAGTCGGTAGAGCACGCGGCTGTTAACCGCGGTGTCACAGGTTCGAGTCCTGTTTGGGGCGCCAAATTAAAAGGACATCTTCGTGATGTCCTTTTAATTTTACTTTTCAGTCAGAATCCAAAACTGTGTCACCGTAATTCAACAGATGCGTCGGCTGTTAACTGATAAAAAAGGTTGTTGCTGCCGGTGGCAGATGCAGACAACTTTTTTTATTTGAAGAAATACAGAGCGATACAACCGCTCCAAGGGCAGTATCGCGACAATATTTCTGACCGATGGTGTCACAGAAATGAGTCTTGTTTTGTTATGCTAAGAAGATTTCAGTATGTGCCATTGTAATTCGGCAGATGCGTAGGCTGTGTTTCTGACGTCATGGTCGTTATTATATAACACAGACAGCTTGCTTTTTAATTTTTTATTTGATATACTTTTAACACGTGTGATGTATATAATATGTATTTCATTGGAGTAAATGTTATGGCAAAATCAAAGAAATCAGTTAAGCATAAAAAGAAACATCCTCCTTTATCAAAGCAGGATAAGTTTATTTATGATTGTTTTGAAGCAATAGGTGCGATTATCGTTCTGGCTTCAATGGATATATATGAAATTTTTGCACACTTAATTGTTTTCAAAAAAACAGAAGTATTAGCCTATGAAGAAAGATGGTCTGTGTTTTTACTTGTTCCTTTTATTATTTTTTTGTTGGCGCTCGTATTAAAATCAACATGGAAAAAGGTTCCGATTATAGGAAATAAAAAAATTGATTATTTTAACAGGACTAAATTTAAACCTGTTTTTCCTGTGTTTGATGACAGATATAAAAATAATGAAGAATATTTAAAAGGCAGGAAAAATTTCTTTAAAAAATCGGTTATATACTTTTGTGCTTTTATAATTCTTTTGTCAATTGGTTGTATGGGATGTATCGGTCGTCACGAATTCAATGAAAACGGGATTGTCACATATAGTATCACTAACACTAAAACTGCAGAATATTCCTACGATGAGGTTGAAAGTTTTTGTGTCAGTGCCGATAAGAACCATGTAAGAAGAACAAGTGGCATATTTTATCACACTTATGATATAAGCTTGACTATGAATATGAAGAATGGTGAAACCTTTACGGCAAGTTATAATAAGGCGAGGGATGTATATGCACTCGAAAAAATTAATAATCAGCTTAATGATAAAAAGAAAACTGTAGATTCATATCATCTTCAGGAATTTATAGACAGGTACGAGTTTACTGATGAAGAACTGCGAGTTATTGAAAAAATTTTTGAAAAATAATTTATAAAAAATAAACCCGAATGTTTCATTTGTTAATGAAACGCTCGGGTTTTGTCTTATATAAGAATGTATTCTGCATCGGCTTCTGTTTCAAAGGAAATTGTGTTTGTGTTTCTTTCAAACGGGATTTCTTTTTTGTCTGAAACTCTTATAACGGATTTTACATCGTCACTTTCAACATAACATTTTCTTCCCCTAAGACTTCTGATTTTAAGAGAAGTAATCTGTTCATCTTTAATTTCCGAAGAAACGAGGAATGCACCATCAGCACGGAGATTTTCAAAAGAAGCATCTGATTTTTTGTTCCAACAGGGGAAAAGTCGGATAACTCCCTCAAAACTCTGCATAAGCATTTCGTTGACTGTTGCAGGAATCGTTGTGAGGTGTTCAATTCCACCTCCGTGATGGCGGAAAAGTCGGTTGGGAAGACCGAATTCTTTTATATTCTGATGTATTCCGTCAATAAGAAACTGCGGGTCAATACCGATTCTTGCACCTGCAGGCAAATAGGAGTTTGAACCGTTGTCATCAAGGCGTCTGTCATTAATGAAATATGTATTTCTGGCAATTTTCAGCAGTTTTTCTCCGGAAGCCAGACCTATCTGTGATGCAGGATAAATGTGCTGAAGTCCTACGGTATTTTCATTTCTCCAACGGATACCTCTTTTACTGTAACGGAAACACTTTTTACCCTTTTTTATGAAAGTGGGGAAATCGCTGAGATTATTGATAATATCTTCCCACAAAGCATATTTTTCTTCGTTAACATTAAGCTCCTTTGCCATATCATATACGGCATTAAATAACAGTTTTACGAGTCCGAGAGAATTGATTGCGTTTACTGTTTCAATCTGACCTTTATGGGTAAGATACCTGAATTTTTCGCCACGATAATAGGGGATTTCGTGTGCAGCATCATTTTTTATTACATATCTGCCTTTTTCTTTAACGAGATAATCTTCCCAGAATGCTGCTACGTTGAAGACAAAATCATAATAGTTTTCACGGGCATATTCTTTGTCGTATGTAGAAAACCAATGCATTACGGGGATTACGCATGTATATGCTGCGTGGCTTTTCTGACCGAGGAAAAGTATGCCGTGTTCTTTGCAATCTGCCTGAGAATAAACGTCAAGTGCTTTGGGCCCGAAACTTACGGGAAGTGCATAACCTTTGCATCCGAAAAATCTTGCGAATTTTGCAGCATTTTCTGACATTTCATTGACAGGTGACATATATCCGTCAAATAACTCAGGATGATTGGAAGAGAAAACGCAATAATAAGGAGCTTCATAATTATAATTCAGGTGATAATCTCCTGCCCACGGAAAGAAATCGTCTGTTATAAAGTTACCGAATAATCCCGGAGGAAATTCTCTGTTTCCCATGCATCCTGCAAGATGATAAAGACTTGAATTATAAAATTTTTCAATCTCTTTATCTTCAAGAGTTACCTTTGATGCTGAAAAGAATTTTTTCCACTTTTCTTCCGTTGTTTCTTTGTCATGGTCATAATTACAGTTATTAACCATGTCAATTGCTTTTTTTGTGTATTCGTGGTTATCAAAATTTGTGACAACAGAAACACAGTAACGGAAACTATCAGCTTCTTTCAGACAAACAGCTACGGCTGATTCTCTGGTTACTTCTTTATTGTTAAACTTACGGATATAACAGTTAATTCCGTTTTCTGAAAATTCAGAATTATCAGAGTTGCATGTATCAGGAATTTCAATGCAGACACAAGGCTTTTTGTCAGATTTAATTTCAAAATAAATAAGGTTTTCAGGTGCAACAAAAAACTCAATTTCCGTGCCTGAGAAATTACACCCGAGAAGTCCCTTGTCAAAATATTGTTTTATGTTATATTCTGACAAATCAATATTTTTAATGCGGATACTGCCAACAGTTTTTATTCCACCGTCTTTGTGAGCACCGGAAGTGAATTTCCAGAAATCACATTTTGAAATGTGAATAATAAGGTCTTTTTCGTCGTTATCAAAAACAACTCCCAGGTCACCATTGCCACACATTGCACCGGCAGGTATTTTGTAAACTACTTTGCCGTCAATTGTATTGACGGGTGCTGATTTGATTTCGTTAAAATAAGTGTTCATTGCTTTTATCCTCTCTGAAAGTGTATTTTAATAATATACCTTCAGAAAAAAAGTGTCAATATTTTTTGAACAACAGTTTTATTTTTCTTCGTTGTTTTTAAATTACTGATATGCTATAATTATAATGAAAAATGTATTTATTTCTTTTGGAACAATTTGGGAATACGGTTTGGTCAGATTGATTTTAATTTATTGTGTGATGTAAGTTTTAAGCGAGGTAATTGTATGAAAAATTTCAGTCTTAACGGTTGTTGGCAAGGTGAATGTTTTGACAAAAACGGAATAAAGAAATTTGATTTTACGGGTAATGTGCCGGGCTGTGTACATACTGACCTTGCAGGTAAACATATTCCTGAAGATATTTTTTACAGAAAAAACACTGATGAGTGTCAATGGATAGAAGATTGTAATTGGCATTATACGAAGGTGTTTTCCATTGAGGAAGTTCCTGAAAAAGCTGAACTTGTGTTTGAAGGGCTGGACACTTATGCAGATATTTACATTAATAATAAATTTATCGGTTCTGCTGACAACATGTTTATATCTCACTCTTTTTGTGTTGCAGATATGATTAAAAAAGGTGAAAATACAATTTCAGTTCATTTTCGTTCACCTATCCGTGAAGTTGAAGGTCTGGAAAATCGTGACGGTGCATTCACAACGGAACGTATGCATACAAGACGTATTCAATGTACTTATGGTTGGGATTGGGTTGCAAGGTTTGTAACTTGTGGAATATGGCGTGATGTTTATCTTGATTTTACAGACGACTTTTCAGTAAAGAGTGCCTATATTTATACGGAACAGATTTTTGAGAATTCAGCACAGATAGTTGTTGAAGCAGAGTTTGAAAATCATCATAGTGGCAAAGTTGTTGATTATGAAATTGTTGCTCCTGACGGTCAGACGATTTACCATCACCGAAAATTTTGCAAAGAACCTTTCATGAAGGAATACATTGATATTTCCGATGCAAAACTCTGGTATCCCACAGGCTACGGAAATCAACCTTTATATAAGCTTAAAATTTGCGAAAAAGAATTTACTTTCGGAATCCGTAATGCAACTGTTTTGCAGTTGCCTGATAAAAAGGGTAGTAAGTACTACAATAAGTGTCTTGAAATCAAAGACAGTGTAAGCGGTGAAATCTATGACAAGAATGAAGAGTTTTCGGGATTTCAGTTGCTTGTGAACGGTACACCGATTATGTGCAAGGGTGCCAACTGGGTGCCCTGCGAACCTTTTCCCTCTGCAGAAAAAGATGAGAAGATGACTGAACTGCTCAATCTTGCAGCTGAAGCAGGAGTGAACATGCTGCGTGTGTGGGGCGGAGGTATTTTTGAAAAACAGCATTTTTACAATGAATGTGACCGATTAGGAATTCTCGTTATACAGGATTTTCTTATGGCTTGTGGAAATTATCCTGAAGAAAAATCCGATTTTATTGCTCAACTGAAGAAAGAAGCAGAATTTGCTGCATATTCACTCAGAAACCATCCTTCTCTTGTGTGGTGGTCAGGGGATAATGAAAACGCTGTCTGGGGCAGTGATGAAGCAGAGACATACAAAGGCCGTACTGCCATTTATGAAGGCATCATGCCTGTTCTTAACCGTCTTGACCCTAAACGTCGTTTTATGCTTTCCAGCCCATGTGGAGGCAATACATACGCGTCAAAAACGGTGGGTACTACCCACAATACACAGTATCTCGGTGATTCAATTTTTCCGTATATTCTCGATACGGATATGACTGATTACAAAGAATTTTTTGCAACATTGCTTGCACGTTTTATTGCAGAAGAACCCACATTCGGTGCAATTTCTTTACCGTCACTCCGTCGTTTTATGACAGATGAAGATATTTTTAATTCAGACGAGATGTGGAATTATCATACAAAGGGTAATCCAGGGTTGCCGTTCACTCTTTTTGATTGGCTTCAAAGTTTTTCGGGAAAGGTTCTTGGAGAGTTTAAAGACGGTGCAGACAGATATTTCAAATTGAAATATGCTCAGTTTGAGTGGATTCGTGTATCTATGGAAAATATCCGCAGAAACCGTGGCTTTATTAACGGTATTGTCTATTGGATGTGGAATGACTGTTGGCCTGCTGCAAGTGGCTGGGCGTTTGTTGATTATTATTGCTTGCCGAAAGCATCTTTCTACAGTTTTAAACGCTGTGCAAAACAGATTCTTGCATCTGTTGAAAAAACAAAAGATGCATACGAAATATATCTGTGCAACGACAGTCTTTCAGACGAGCATGTTGAGTTATCACTGAGCTTTGTTCAGAACGGAAAGTTAACATCAATAACAACTGCAGACGCTGTTATATCATCAGCAACTTCTGAAAAAGTATTTTCTGTTCCCTTATCTGATGTGCCTGAGGGTGCAATGATTATTTGTGATTTAATGAGTGACGGTGAACTTGTTGACCGTGCTTTCTTTAAATCAGGCACATTACCTATAGTGCCGACTGATGCTGTTAAAGTAATTCTGCAGACAGAAAACACAATTACTGTCACAGCAGACAAATATGTTCATGCAGTTGAACTTGATGGTGAATTTGTGTTTGAGGACAATTATTTTTCATTGTTACCGAACGAACAAAGAACTGTAAAATTCCGTCCGTGTTCTGAAGCTGAAAGCAATACCATTGAGATTTCAGGGTATACGGTTGAATGGTCTGAATGTTATTGAAAAGCAATGAAAGAATTAGGGTTTTGTTAAATCTAAAAGGGGTTCAAAATCGGTGTGTAAACACAAAATAAAAGGACATCCTTGCGATGCCCTTTTATTTTTCCATTTTACTTATACTGATAAACTCTCACGTAATCTACAATGAATTCTGCTTTATCCTCGTGAGTCATATTTATTTTTCCTGTGCCGTGACGGTCAGCGTGTGCCACACCGTTTTCACCTGCAACTTCACATGAAAGAATGAGATATTCAGGATTCTGTGATACTCCTCCTGTGGAGAGTCTGCCTGTTTCTACTCCGTTGATATAGAAAATATATTCATTTTCATTCCATTCAAGTCCGTAAGTGTTGTATTCTTCATAAGGATTATTTGCAAACCATTTGCCTATGCTGTCTCCCTTATGCTCTGCACCGTAGCCGTCGTAATGAATACCGCTTATAACGCAGTCACCGAAGCCGTAGGGATCATCCTTATAGTACATTGATTCAAAGATATCTACTTCTGTTCCGTCCTGGCCTGAACCGTCAACGATATGGACATTCTTGTTCATCATCCAGAATGCAGACCACATACCTGTTGATTTAGGCAATATAGCACGGCATTCAAAATAACCGTAAAGGAAATTCTGAATTCCATTGCCTGTAATACAGCCTGTGTACCAGCCTTCTCCGTATGGTGTGTAGTCGTCTCTCTGAGCAAAGTGATTTTCGTAAGCTTCGGGAAGAGGAAGTCCGTTTTCGTAATAGGCTGTGGTGATAACAAGGTTTCCGTTTTCAACCTTTACCATGTCCTCGTGCCAGTAACCGCCTTTTCGTACTATTTCCCACCAATCATATTGCCATTTGCTTTTGTCGAGAGCTTCTCCGTTAAATTCATCAGACCATACAAGCTCAAATCTTGAATCAAGCTCAAGCTCTTGTCCCTGAGGTATTGAGGGGAGACTGAAAACTCCGGGCAAAGAAGGTGATATTGCCATTAATAATGAAACGAGTGCTCTGATTATTTTGGAAAGTATTGCAGTCATATGTTTCCTCCTTAAATTTTGATAAGAGAATTATATCAAAGATCAGATGATGTGTCAAATGCTGATTACCTGTGCAAAGCATAATTGTACAAATAGATTTTTATGTGTTATAATAATTTATCGAAAACTATTATCATATTTTTTATCAGAAAATTTTACGGTAATGCAATAATCCGTCGTTTTAAATCGTGTTATAGGTGAAAGGAGGAATGGTCATGACCGTTTTTATTAAGGGAAAGGACGCTTTCTCATTTGCTTTCAAGCAATTTACTGACACTGTTTACCGTGTAGCCTTACATAACACTGCGAATTTTTCTGATGCAGAGGATGTTACTCAGGAGGTTTTTGTTAAACTTCTTGAAACCAATAAGGCATTCCGTGACAGTGAACACCTTAAAGCATGGCTTATCAGAGTTACTATAAATCTGTGCCGTGACAAAATGAAAAAATCTGACCGTGAAATTCTTAGTGAAAATGTTTTACCTTATAAATCAAGCGAAGAAAAAACTGATGTTTTAGAGGCAGTTAAAGCCTTGCCTGAAAATTATCGTAATGCCATTTACCTCCATTATTATGAAGGATATACTGCCAAAGAAATCGGCAGAATTCTTGATGCTAAAGAAAACACGGTTTTGTCATGGCTCAGTCGAGGACGTGATGCCTTGCGAAAAGAACTTGACGGAGGTTTTGACGATGAATAAAAAAGAATATATAAAAGCTGTTGATAATATTACTGCACCCGAGTCACTTCTTGATAAAATAGAAGCACTTGAGGCACCTGCAAAGAAAAAAATGCCTGTGTGGAAAACTATCACAGCTGTTGCAGCTTGTTTTGTTGCAGTAATAATTGCGTTTTCAGGAATAGTAGGCGGTTCTCTTAGAGCAAAAGAAGAAGATATGTTTGTTGATGAAGAAAGTGGCTATTATGACGGAATATTTACCGGCGACTCTGCTGCAGATATGAATGAGAAGCCATCCGGGAATTTTACAAACACTTCAAGCACCACAGAGGCAGTTAACCGTAAAATTGTGAAAAATGCAACGCTGAGTATTAAGACGAAGAACTATGATACATTTATTACAGGACTTAATCAGAGGATTGGATTGTATGACGGTTATGTTGAGCAGAGTCAGGAATATAATTATGACAATGCTTCCAACAGACATGCAAATATGAATGTGAAAATTCCTGCAGAAAAGTTAGAAGAATTTATTGAAGAAATTTCTTCAATCGGGACAATAACTTCAAAAACAATTGAAAGTGTTGATATTACAGATTCATACATTGATGTCGAAAGCAGAATCAATGCACTTGAAACAGAGGAAGAAACTCTTCTCTCACTTCTGAAAAAAGCAGAAAGTCTCAACGATGTTATTGAACTTCAGGAAAGACTTTCAACAGTACGTGCAGAACTTGAAAGAATGAAAGCACAAAAGGAAAACTATGACGGAATGGTTTCTTATTCAAAGGTTTCACTTGACATCAGCGAGGTTGAAAGAGTTGTGGAGAGTGACGATTCATTCTTTGGTGAGGTTAAAGAAAAGTTGATGAATAACCTTTATGAACTTGGTGATTTCTTCCGTGACTTTACAATTAACCTCATTGCAGCATTGCCGTATATCGTAATTGTCGGTGTGGTTTTGGTAGTTGTAATTGTTGTTGTGAAAAAAATAAGAAAAAGATAAAATAGTATAAAATTTGAAAGAGATAATACAGTTTTTCTGTGTTATCTCTTTTTTTGTTAACCTTGATGTATTCTTAGTGCTGTCAGTGGGAAAGTTACTGTTATAAAAGGGTGAATCTTTTGAATAATTTTGTTAATTTATTGACATTTAAGCATTGGTGATATATAATATCAGTGTTAAAATTTAAATAGGAGTGTGCAAAATTATGCCATTAGTAAATGCAAAAGAAATGCTTACAAAAGCAAAAGCAGGCCACTATGCAGTTGGTCAGTTCAATATCAATAACCTTGAATGGACAAAATCAATTCTTCTTACTGCACAGGAAATGAATTCTCCTGTTATCCTCGGTGTATCTGAAGGTGCAGGTAAATATATGTGCGGTTACAAGACAGTTGTAGGCATGGTTGAAGGTATGATTGAAGGCCTCGGTATCACAGTTCCTGTTGCACTTCATCTTGACCACGGTTCATACGACGGTGCAAAGGCTTGTATCGAAGCAGGTTTCAGCTCAATCATGTTCGACGGTTCTCACTATCCCATCGACGAAAACATTGCAAAGACAAAAGAATTAGTTGCAATCTGCGAAGAAAAAGGTCTTTCAATCGAAGCTGAAGTTGGTTCAATCGGTGGT
>JAZRNJ010000203.1:0-5790 GCA_045648125.1 Acutalibacteraceae bacterium | reverse complement strand
GCAGGCGCATGTCTTCTGCGAGATTTTCCAGAAGATTTTGCCATTGACATTTCGTAAATATTCGGTATTTCCTGAGTATTTGACTGACTTCTTTTCGCCATTAAAACTTAAACCTCCCTCTTTATTTCCGCACCCAAACGTGCAAGATTTTCCTCTATATTTTCGTAACCTCTGTCGATATGTTTCAAATTAAAAATGTTTGTTTTCCCCTCGGCTGCAAGGGAAGCAATAATAAGCGCTGCACCACCACGCAAATCACCTGCATACACATTTGCTGATGTAAGTTTGCTAACACCCTGAACAACCGCAACAGCACCTTCTACACTGATATTTGCACCCATTCTTTTAAGTTCAGGCACATGCTTGTATCTGCTTTCAAAAATAGTTTCAATAAAAATTGATGTACCGTCAGACACACAAGCCATTGCCATTGCAGGTGCCTGAAAATCTGTAGGGAATCCCGGATAAGGCATAGTTCTGACTGTACCGGGAGACCTGAGTTTTTTCGGTGCTTTTATATGAAGATTATTTTCATCTGCCGTAATTCTGCAGCCACTTAAAGTAAAAATCGGTAAAACAGGTGAAATATGACTGACGGGAAAATTAAGTATATCCATCTCCCCTGAAGTCACTGCTGCACACGCCATATATGTTGCAGCCACAATTCTGTCAGAAATAACGGTAAATTCACAACCATGAAGTTTTCTTACACCGTCAATTATTATTCTCCCCTCACCTGCAAAAAAGATTTTTGCTCCGCATGAGGTGAGAAAATCCGCAAGATTTTTAATTTCAGGTTCTCTTGCGGCATTATTAAGTATTGTTCTGCCTTTGCCGAGACATGCAGCAAGCATAACGTTTTCTGTTGCTCCAACACTTGGAAAAGCAAGTGAAATTTCATTGCCTGTAATACCATTAGTGGCAGTACAGAAAAGTTTTCCGTTTTCTTCCTTTATTTTCACACCTAAATCTCTCATTGCTCTGAGATGTAGGTCAATTGGTCTGACACCAATTTCACAACCACCGGGAGTCGAAAGTATCGCCTTTCCCGTACGTGCAAGAAGTGCACCGAGAAAGACAATGGAAGAACGCATTTCATGCATAAGTGTTTCTGAAATTTCAGAAACTGAAACTGCAGAAGAATTAATTATCAGGGTATCATTTTCTTTTCTGATTTCACAACCAAGATGTTCAAGAATATTGACAGCTGCAGCGACATCGGTAAGTTCGGGACAATTATGTAAAACTACCTCACCTTCACACATAACAGCCGCTGCAATTATAGGCAACGTACTGTTTTTTGAACCATGAACGCGAATTTCACCTGACAATTTTCTTTTACCGTTAACAACCAACTTTTCCACAGGTATCATCCCTCCGACAAATAAAACTAATCTCATAATATGCAGGAGGAAGTTTTTTGTTAAATTATAATTTATATGTATATTTATTGCTACATCGTAGGGGAGACGTTCCGCCTCCCGCATAGTTTTATGAAAGCCCATTCGGGATGGGTGACCCGTCCCCTACGTTGAAATTGTTGGTTTTTATATATAATAGCGTCGCAGACCCGACATTTTGCATTTTGCACTCTGCACTTTGCATTAATTTATCATTTTATTGTATCTTCAATTATTTTAATAATCCTGTCTGTTGAATCGAGAATTGCCATTTCCTTTGCATTTTTTCTCATTGACTGAAGTTTGTTTTTATCTTCAAGAATTTCAATAAGCTTGTTTGCAAGTTTTTCGCCTGTCAAATCTTTTTCTTCAATAATTGCTGCAGCACCTTTATTTACAAGTGCCATTGCATTGTGATACTGATGGTTTTCTGTAACATTGGGAGAAGGAATAAGAATTGATGCACTGCCTGTTGCCTGAAGTTCACTGAGTGTACTTGCACCCGAACGTCCGATAATAATATCAGCTGCTGACATGCATACATCCATATTATTAATATATTCACGGATTTCAATATCCTTGTCCTCAGGGTCTATGCCTTTTTCTTTGAGTTTATCAGGTACCCATGTACCGAATTTGCCTGTTGCATGGATAAACTTAAATTTATGTTCAGGCTGAAGACGTGCAATTACATCAACCATTGCTTCGTTAATTGTTCTTGCACCGAGACTTCCGCCCATTGAAAGAACGAGAGGTCTTTCGTCAAGACCTAATTCTGCACGTGAAAAATCTCTGTCTGCTTCAACAATTTCGTGTCTTACGGGAAGACCTGTAACTTCAACAGGATTTTTCGGTTGCATATATTTTTCTGCTTCACCTGCTGTGAGCATTACTTTATCAACCATCTTTGCAAGTGCTTTGTTTGTAACACCGGGAAAAGCATCCTGCTCATGAATTACTGTGGGAATGCCCATTTTTGCTGCTGTTCTTACAACAGGACCACTTACATAGCCACCAAAACCTATGACAATATCGGGAGTAAAATCCTTAAAAATTGCCTTTACTTTACCTGTAACAGTGAGAAGTCTTTTAACTGTAAGCAGATTTCTTTTTAAATTTTCGAGGCTTGGCTTTCTCTGAAAACCGCTCATTTCTATTGTTCTCAGGTCAAAACCTGCATCAGGTACAAGTTTTGTTTCAAGACGGTCTGATGTACCGATGAAAAGGATTTTTGCTTCAGGATATTTTCGTCTGATTTCACCTGCTACTGCGAGTGCAGGATTTATGTGTCCACCTGTTCCGCCTGTTGTGAAAACTATTTTTTTAGAATTTAACATTTTTATCAATCCTTTACTTTTCAATAGAGTTAGGTTGTCTTGATGCTGACAGAACAAAGCCCATTTCACCAAGCAATAAGATAAGCGCTGTGCCACCGAAAGAGAAGAACGGTAAACTGATACCCGTATTAGGAAGCATACCTGTTACAACTCCGATATTGAAAAACGCCTGTAAACCTACCTGAACCATTATACCCATAACTACAAGGGATGAATAACGGTTTTTGATTTTCATTGCAATCTGAAAACCTCTGAGTATAAGAAGTGCAAAGGGAATTATTACAAAAAGCACTGTTCTTATATAACCAAGTTCTTCACAGATTACAGAAAATACAAAGTCATTCTGAGGCTCGGGCAAATAAAGGTGTTTCTGTTTTGAATTACCGAGACCTACTCCGAAAAGTCCTCCTGAACCGATAGCGTACAAGGACTGATTAGTCTGCCATCTGTGTCCGAGAGGGTCAAAATCTCTGTCAAGCCAACCTTTAAGACGTGCCTGTACATAATCAGGGAAAATATCCATGTTTACAACTAAAAATATAATACCTAAAACTGCAACAGAAAGACCAAGGATAAAAACCCATTGCTTTCCGCCACCGAGATACATCATCGCAACACCGATTGCAAAAACAAGGAATGTTGCTGAGAAATGGTTTTCTGCAATGATAAGTGCTGCAACCACAACTACTACAAACATAAGTGGAATAAGGAATTTCCAATCGTTTTCAAGACGTTTTCTGTTATTATCCATCAGCGTTGCAAGAAATACAACAAGTGCAAATTTTGCAAAGTCAGACGGCTGAAAAGTTATAGGACCAATAGGAATCCAACGTTTATACTGGTCCCCTCCTGCACTCTGAACATCCGTATGATAAAATAATACCACAACAAGGAAAATAAGAGAAACGGTAAATATTGTCAAAGAATATCTTTTGAGGAAATCCACTTTGATTTTGGAAGCAGCCAGCATAGCCGGTATGCCGATAGCAAGATATAAAATCTGTCTTTTCAGGAAATAATATGGGTCACCGAAATCGTTTTCTGCTTTTACATAACCTGCTGAAAACATCATTATAGTTCCCATAACGACCATATACATAACAAGAACGAGAAAAATTATATCAACAGCACCACGTTGATTGAACTGTTTTATTCCTTTGCCTGTTTTTTCACCAAAGAAAAGGACTTTCAGAGTGCTTAATAAACCGTCCAATAATATTTCCTCCTTTTCTTACACTACTAAATTATCAAAATAAATTATTGCTATTGCCACAAGACCACCCAGTAAATTCACAACACTGAAAACTGTGACAATTTTATTTTCACTCCAACCTGACATTTCAAAATGGTGATGTATAGGTGCCATTTTGAAAATTCTTTTTCCATGTGTCAGTTTGAAATAACCTATCTGAATTACATCGCTCATTGCTTCGATAACGTAAACAATGCCTGTGAGAAGCAATATAAGCGGACATTCAAGTGTGTATGCTACAGCAACAACCATACCACCGAGAAACATTGAGCCTGTGTCTCCCATAAATACCTTTGCAGGGTTTTTATTCCATACGAGAAATCCTGCACAACCACCAAGCAAAGTAGCAGACAGAAGTCCTGCTCCCATATTTTTTCTCATGAAAGCAATCACTATAAAAGAAACTGCTGCTGTGAGAGTTACAGATGAACAAAGTCCGTCAATTCCGTCCGTGAAATTAACTGCATTAACTGAACAGTAAATTACACAAATTCCGAAAATCCAGTAAAACCAACCCATAGGTACGTTTCCGAAAAAAGGAATGTACATTATCTGTTCCCCTGAAATTCTCATACTGATGAGATAGGCAAGTATTATCAGAAACTGAGCAACTGTTTTTTCAATGGGAGTTAACCCCATATTTCTTTTTTTGACTACTTTTATATAATCATCAACAAAGCCTATAAAAGCAAAACTAAGTGCCATTATAAGGCCTGAAAAGAAGCGGGTATAATAAGCATCGCTTACAATACTGCCTCCACCGATTAAATCACCGCCGAGAATTTTATCTGTGGCAAATGTGACTAAAACTCCGCTTACAATTGCAAAAATGAACATAATACCACCCATTGTGGGAGTACCCTGTTTGTTTTTGTGCCATCTCGGACCAATTTCAAGAATGGTCTGACCAAATTTCAGCTTATGCAACCAAGGGATAAGAATAAAGCCTGACAAAGCAGCAAAAGCAAATGCAATTCCACACCCTAAAACCATCGCTGAAATACTGTTCATCCCTTAATTCATTCCTTCGTAAATAATTCTGATTACTTCTTCAAGTTTCATTCCTCGACTTGCTTTGAAAGAAACCACGTCACCCTCACTAAGAATTGTGAGAAGTTTTTCTGCAAGTTTTTCTTTGTCATCGAAAGAAAATACATTTTCAAGACCTGCAGTTTTTGCACTATTTGCAGAAAATTCTGACTGTTTGCCGTAAGTGAAAAGGAAATCCACTTTTTTCTCTGCAGCATACTCACCTACATCACGGTGTGCTTTTTCACTGTAAGAACCAAGTTCAAGCATATCACCGATTACAGCAATATGACGTTTACCGTCAATGAGCATAAGTGCATTCATTGATGCTTTCTGTGAATCAGGACTTGCGTTATAGCAGTCTTCTATAAACACAATACCGTTCTTTCTGACAATTTTCTGTCTCATGCCTGAGGGAACGTACTTTGATAACGCTTCTGCACATTTTTCGGGAGAAATACCGTGATGAAGACCAACGCAGAAAGCTGCAAGTGCATTATATACATTATGTAAACCGATTGTGGGAAGAACAACATGCTGTTCCTTATTTTCCCAGACAATATCAAACTCGGTTTTTTCATTATCCTGAAAAATATTGATTGCCTTAAAATCAAGATTTTCATTTTCTATGCCGTATCTGACAATGTTAAAATCATCACTTTTAACACCTGAGAGCATATCGTTGTCACCATTAATAAAGAGAGTTGAACCCTTTTCCATCCCCTCAAGGATTTCAAGCTTTGCTTTGAGAATATTTTCTCTTGAACCTAAG
>JAZRNJ010000202.1:0-5286 GCA_045648125.1 Acutalibacteraceae bacterium | reverse complement strand
TATCCGTCAGCTCAGACAACTCAGGAATTACCTGCGTTCTACACAATTGAGCCTCTTAACCACTATGTTTATAACGATGTCAGTGAAGATGAGGCATGGAAAACAAAAAATCTTAAGTATGAAAAAGAGCCGGAATTCTGGGGCGTTGCACTGGAATACAGAGATGCACACTACCCGAACGGTTTCTCTGCAAATTCTGATTGTACAGAGCATTGGGCAGCGTTTACAGCCAGTGAAGATGCAGATAGCTTCGGTATTGGTCTTTATTCACCTGAGGTAACCAATTTCTTTTACGGTGTATATCCTCAGAAATATGCTGAAACTGCTGATTTCGGGCAGACAGAAACACTTAATTACAGACATGCTCAGACAACTAACCCTGCAGTAGAAGATGACAGCTCATATATTGCGCCGATAGGTGTAAGAACATTCGAAAGCTTCAAGCCTTCCGAATATGCGTTCTATATTTCAACAGGTACTGTAGAGCAGATCCGTAATTCATTTGGTGTCATTGATGATGAAGAATTTGCAGCAGAACATGAAAAAGGCAAAATTGTTGTTCCTGAAACAATATATATGACACCTTCAGCAGGTGAATCAAAAACAGGTCAGTATTATGTAAATAACATTCTTGATAAAGAAACAAATACTGTTACAACTGAAGCGAAAAATAATAACACCAATGCTTATGTTCAGTTTAATATTCCCGGTGCAAAGGATGTCACAATTGCCGTAAACACAGTTACAAGCGGTATCGGTGATATTGTTCTCAATGAAGCAAATAACATTCAGAATGGCAATCTGACTCTTAGCTATGAGGGTATATCACTTGGGTCAATTATTAATGCGGACGGATATTTCAACTATCAGACGGCAGGTCTGTATATCAACGGAACGGGTCTTAAATCGGGAGAGTCTGCAGTTGCAGAATGGGTTTTCACAATTACAATGAATGATAATTCTGTAAGAACCTATTATGCATATTCAACACTTTATGCACCTAATTACCATTCTGTTGGTGCAACGGCAGAAGCAAGATATAATACAAGCAACCGTGTTGACGGTGCAGGATGGATTTCGGGTGTGCACACTGTTTCAACATCCATTGTTCCTTTTGGTAAGTCTTCAGGAGTAGACGGCCAGGGTGCTTTCAAGAGTGAACCGCTTCTTGGCTTATCAAAACCTATGACTCCGCAGGATTGGGGTTCAGCCAACAATCTTACTACATCATCAGATGGCTTGATTTATGCAAGAGAATATTATAAGAACTCTGAGGGTGGCAGTAACGAGCAAAGCCCCGTGGGAATATTGTATGTTGACTATTCCCGAAATAAAAAGACTAATACAATCCCCAATGTGTATGTGGGTGCAGAGTTGCTGAAAGCTGATTCGGGCACCAACTCGTCGTGTCATTTCTATTCATTCTACACTTTGGGCACAGGAAGTGAATTTACAAATCCGGGTGATAGTGCTACTCCAAGCGGATGGACTCAGTTTATGACTCTCAGCAGCAGCGGCGGTTCTTACAACGGTACTGTTGCATCTACTCTGAGTATTACTGATTTGTCTAACTTTGTCAATATATTAAGAGATGCAAATGGCGGTAGGTCACTTCGAATTTATACAGCACCTGATCTGACAATCAAATCATCAGGAACGCAGTATATTTATCTGTATGCACAGATCAGAAAAAACAGTTCACGATATGCTAATATGTATGCTGCGACACAGATTATAACTGTTGACAAAGCAGACCTTCGTAGTCTTGTTATTGAGGGTACAACGCTGAATGCTGAAAACTATACATCAGCTTCATGGAGTAACTACATAAAAGAGCTTCGTATTGCAGCAGCAAATCTGGGTAATCCTTCTGCAAGTTCAGTGATTGATACTTCAGCTCTTGTAAATGCAAGAAATGCTCTTCAGACTAAGGTTACACTTAATGCAAACGGTGGTAGCTTTGTATCATCAGGCAGTAGCTCTGATACCGGAGAATTTAATGTAACTGTGGGTGCAAGTTTAACATATGTTTACGATGCCTCATCTTACACTCCTGTTCGTACAGGCTATACATTAAAGGGCTGGTCAACAGATGCAAATGGAGCAGAAGGTTCTGCATCTGTTAAAGCAGGTCTTATGCCAAAGCTTTATGCGATATGGTCAGAAAACAGCTATAATGTTGTTTATGATGCAAACGGTGGTTCAGGTTATATTAAAAATAAAACGGCTACATATACTGAAAGCTTTGCTCTTGCATCATCAGGATTCACAAGGGACGGTTACATACTTCTCGGATGGTCAACTAGTGCATCAGCTGAAGCTGTAACATATACCCCCGGTCAGGTTGTATCAGAGCTTACAGACAATAACGCAGACACAATCACTCTTTATGCTGTGTGGTTGCATGAAGATCAAATTCTTGACGCTGACTACTCAAAGGTTGATGCTCTTATTGCAGAAGCAAACCGGTACATAAATGATGAAAAGGGCATTTATGAAAATGTAGAAGCTCTTGCAGAGGCTGTGGGTTCAGTTGTTACCGGTCTTAAGAAATGCGATCAGGAAATTGTTGACGGATATGAAAATGTAATCCGTGAGGCACTTGGCAACGTTAAAGTTAAGTCCGGTGATTATAAAGCTGTTGAAGCTGCAGTTAAGGCTGCTAACGAAAAACGTTTTGAATTAGAAGCAACGGGTGTTGCAATTATTCCTGAAACACTTGAAGCTCTTGAAAAAGCACTTAACGATGTTGTATATGGGCTTGATATTACAAATCAGGATGTAATTGATGGTTATACAACAGCAATTGAAGAAGCAACGGCCGCACTTGATAACGTTTCGACAATTCGTATTGCAGAAGGTTCTGAACTTTATTTTGAAGAAGATGGCCAATATACATATATAAGAGGTTTTGTTGGTGATTGGGGTGTTGGTTCAGAAAATGACATCACATCACAGTTCATAACATTTGGTGTTAACACAAATCTTGTTGTTATAAAAACTGACTTTGGTTGGGGTACAGGCACTCGTGTTCAGCATTTTGACGGTGATGCACTTGTTAAAGAGTATATTATCGTTGTTGATGGTGACGTAAATGGTAGTGGTTATGCCGACGCAGAAGATGTATCAATACTTACAACACATATCAATGAGGCTACAGAACCCGGTATGGATGATAATTATAATCTTGTTAAACCTTGGTACAAAGCTGCTGTTGATTTTTGTAATGATGGTTGGATTGATGCAATTGATCTTACAGTATTGATTAGTATGGTGAACTTTGATAGCTATAAGTATTGATGCTGAAGTAACATAATAACTATTAAACCACCGATAATGTTACGGCATTTGCTGACACCACACAAGGAAGTGTTTGTTTCTTGAACAAAATTTCCTGCGTTATCACCGAAAGCCATTTTGTCTTTCTACGAAACTGCAAAGCACTTTAAAATGCAAAATTGTGTGTGCAAGAAAAGGAAAAAACCCATCGATTACGCTGTTGCGTATAGGTGGGTTTTAACTTGCAATTTTTGCGGTTTTTTGTAAAAATCAAACCCAAATCAAACCCACGGAAATCCCCGAGACTAATCTAATAGATATTTGCTTTTTTATCACAGCTTGTATTGGTAATTATTCCAATGGGGTTACGCTTTTTCAGGTTGAGTAATAATCCATATACACCTGTTTAAAAAACGTCTTATCTCCCGATAGAACCGTTTTTTACACCTGAAGGAACAAAAAAGAATAGGCAACACTTATGTTCAGAACGGTGCAGATATAAAAACAGTGTCCGAAAAACTCGGACACTTCAGTTGTTATCGGGGGGTTAAAAATTTTATTTATGATTTGAGAAAAAGTTTTCAACAAACTATTGCAAGTTTTGTTAAAAAAGTGCATAATAAAGTTACTTACGAAATTAAGAAAGGAGATTTTTAATATATATGTCTCAGGAAACAGAAGAAAAGAAGATTCAGACTGAAAATTCTTATATGCCTATGACATCAAGTGACAGCATATACGGTAAAAGATATGTAGGCGCAAAAGAGCTTGTCACTTTGTTTGTTACATCTGAAATAAACAAATTCAACATTGAAGGTTATCTTTCTTACTTTATGCTCAATGTTTTCGGTCTTGACTCAAGAATTATCGCTGCTTTCGCAGTTGCTAATCTTGCATGGGACCTTATCAACGACATGTTTTTTGCTTACATAGTTGACAGAACAAGAACACGATTCGGTAAATTCAAGCCATGGGCTTTTGCAACTATCGGTCCGTACGCTGTTGCGTGTATTGCTTTGTGGGTAACGCCTTTGTTTATCGGTGGACAGAACTGGGGACCCCTTTCATGGCAGAAAATTGCTATTTATTGTGTAATTTCAATTGTCAAAGAAACCGTAGGTACTATCTATAACTGTGCTATCAAGGGTCTTGACACTAACTTTACACCGAGTATTGACGATAAGGCTGCTCTCATTGCCATTGATAATGTTGCCGGCTTTGAAACAGTTCCCGTTTATGTGATGGTTATTCTTCTTGACCTTGCAGCAACAGGTGTTATCGGCATCTCCGTTGAAAGCGTTTACATCTTTATGGGTGCAGCTACAACTATTGTTTCGTCTCTCGGTATGTTAGTGCATATAATTGTCATTAAAGAACGTATTGTTCAGGTTGAAGAAAAGCCAAAGCTTATAGACGGTCTGAGAAACTTCTTCGGTAACAAGCTTCAGGTTTGTCTTTCTCTTTCCGATTTCCTTTCAGCATTCGGTAGTGTGGGTGGTCCCTTCTCAAACCTGTTCTGGCTCGACGTTATGGGTTCTGCATCGCTTGAGGTTATCTGCGGCGTGCCTGCAGCACCTCTTACATACATTTCTTACATGTATTTCCCGAAACTTACCAAGAGATACTCAACAAAAACTCTCTGGGTTGCATCAAAGGCTGTTCCTCAGCTCGGTAAGCTTATTGCCTTCATTGTAGGCTTCAACAACCTTGATAATCTCTGGATTATGGTTCCTGCGCTTATGTTCAGTGAAATATGTATCTCATCAGTTTACTCACTCGGTAAAATTATTCCTCAGCTTATGCAGCAGGAAATCATCGACTACGGTGAATGGAAAACAGGTAAACGTACTGAAGCCATGACAAGCTTCATTTCAAGCCTTGCAACAAAGCTTGTTACTCAGGTTCAGAATGCTGTTTCAACTGCAGTTATCTCTTTCATCGGTTACGAAGCAGGTGTAGGCTCTGTTCAGTCAATGAAAACAAAGCAGGCTATCTTTGCTATGTATC
>JAZRNJ010000201.1:0-4461 GCA_045648125.1 Acutalibacteraceae bacterium | reverse complement strand
ATTCGAAATATCTGCGTACAACGTCAAAAACGCAGAGAGGACGGGCGTTACCGATGTGGATGAAGTTATAAACCGTAGGGCCGCAGGCGTAGATTTTAACTTCACCTTCGTTGATGGGCTTGAATTCATCTTTCTGTCTTGTGAGTGTGTTGAAAATTTTCATAATATATATCCTTTCATTATTTCTCTTCGATTTGTTTTTTCAGTTTTCTGATTTCTTCTTCCAGGCGGTTAAGCTCCTGTGCTACAGGGTCGGGAATATGAATCTGGTCAAGAGTGTCAACACGGTTGCCGTTAAGCTTTACTACTCTTGCAGGTACACCGACAGCTGTGCTGTTTTCAGGGATATCGTCAAGAACAACTGCACCTGAAGCGATGTTTGTGTTACTGCCGATTGTAAGAGGTCCGAGAACTTTTGCTCCTGAACCGATAAGAACGTGGTTACCGATTGTAGGATGACGTTTTCCGGTGTCTTTACCTGTACCACCCAGAGTTACTCCCTGATAGACAATAACATCGTCACCGATTTCAGTTGTTTCACCAATAACAACGCCTGTTCCGTGGTCGATGAAAAATCTTTTGCCGATTTTTGCTGCAGGATGAATTTCTATTCCTGTTTTTCTTGCAGCACGCTGAGAAACATAACGTGCAAGGAAATACATTTTTTTATGATAAAGTTTGTGCGCAAGTCTGTGTGCTCTAATGGCTTTAAGACCGGGATAAAGCAGAAGTATTTCAATTGCAGACCTTGCTGCAGGGTCTCTTTTTTTTACGCATTCTATATCTTCTCTGATTTGTTCAAACATGTTTTCGCCTCCTTTGTGAAATAAAAAACTCCGTTGTCAAAATTTTGACAACGGAGGCGAATTAACGCGGTTCCACTCCTGTTTATAACTCGTGGTGCCGATAACGGGGCATTCCGCAAGATGATACTGAGTAGTCTGTTCCCACCTTGTGCTGACGGGTGCATTTCACCGTGACGGACAAAGTATCTCGCACCAGATGATACTCTCTCTTTGTGTCCGTGATACGGGTACTTCTCCCGATAAACGCATTTGAAAAACTATATTAATAACATTATATCACATTTCAAAAGAAAATTCACTACTTATTTTGAAAAATCTATAACTTTTACAGCCTGAATTACATAAATTACACCTGAAATGAGTGTTGCTGCAGCAATAATCCACATTGCAATGTTTGAAACTGTTACCAGAGTTGCATGGGGCATGATGCTGATTTCTGCAAGGAGCATAATCACAGAGGAAAATACCATCTGTGTTACGGTTTTTATTTTTCCCCAGATGTTTGCAGGGATAACTACATTCTGAACGGTAGCAATCATTCTGATTCCTGTAACTGTGAACTCTCTTGTAAGCACAATCATAAGAACCCAGATATTACAAAGACCGAACTTCATAAAACCTAAAAGTGCAGCAGTTGTGAGCATTTTATCTGCAAGAGGATCAAGAAGTTTACCAAGATTAGTAATCTGATTATTTTTTCTTGCAAGATTTCCGTCAACAAAATCTGTAATACTTGCAACGACGAAAAGTATGAACGCCCACAGATAATGATGGGGGATTGATGTCACGGTGAGAAAAACAAGGAAAAAAGGCGACATCAGTATTCTGATTATTGTAAGTAAATTTGGTAGATTAATTTTCATAGTTTACCTCTCAGTCAATTTCTTCTCGTCCTACAAGGTCGTAATCTTTCATGTCAGTTATCAAAACGTTTACAAAGTCGCCTTCTTCGTAGGAGTTTTCGGATGTGAAATAAATGAATGTGTCAATTTCGGGAGCATCCATGTAACTTCTGCCGATGTAGCAGTCAAGATATCCGTCATAGTCCTCAACAAAAACCTTAAGTGTTCTGCCCATAAGTTCTTCGTTTTTCTCGTCAACAATATTTCTCTGCAGTTCCATGATATTTTCACCACGGTCAACCTTGGTCTGCTCATCAACCTGATCATCAAAACTGTAAGCAGGTGTTCCCTCCTGAGGAGAATAAGCAAAGCAACCAAGTCTGTCGAACCTCATATCACGGACAAATTCTGCAAGAGTTTCAAATTCTTTTTCACCCTCACCCGGGAAGCCTGTGATAAATGTTGTTCTGATAACAACATCAGGCATATAGCTTCTGATTTTTTCTATCAGTTCACGAAGACTTTTGTCATCACCGGTTCTGTTCATGAGTTTCAGAACTTTTCCGTCGGCATGTTGGAGAGGAAGGTCAATGTAATGAACGATTTTTTTATTATCACGCATTACTTCAAGAAGTCTGTCTGTGATTCTGTCGGGATAACAGTAAAGTATTCTTATCCATTCAATACCATCGACTTCACAGAGTTTTTCAAGCAGGTCGGCGAGTTTTGGTTCGCCGTAAAAATCTTCACCATATCTTGTTGTATCCTGAGCAACGACAATAAGTTCTTTTACACCGATTGAAGCAAGTTGCTCCGCTTCTGCAATGATTTCTTCTTCCTTACGGCTTCTGAAATCGCCTCTTATATCGGGGATTGCACAGTATGTGCATCTGTTTGAACAGCCTTCTGCAATTTTCAGGTAAGCCCAGTGGTCGGGAGAAAGAAGATGCCTTGCTCCGTCAAGAGGAAGATCGCATTTAGGTCTGAAATATGAATTTTTATTGCCCTCAATTGCTTTTTTGCAGATTTCCGCAATGTCACCGTTTGAGCCGATTCCTACAACAGCATCAATTTCGGGGAATTCGTTGAGAATTTCTTCTTTGTAAACTTCACTTAAGCATCCTGTTACAACAATTGCCTTTGTCTCACCGTCGTTTTTCATTTCAATTGCATCAAGGATATTTTCAATTGCCTCTTTTTTAGCCTCGTCAATAAATCCGCAGGTGTTGACAATTATTACGTCAACTGAACCGTCAGACATATCTGAAAAAGTAAAGCCACTGTCTTCAAGACGTGCAATAAGCATTTCGGCATCAACCTGATTTTTTGGACAGCCGAGAGAAATCAAAGCTGCTTTATAATCATTCATAAAGTTCATCACCATTCGTCAAATTCTTCTGCTATATCAAACTCTCTCAGGGCAGATTTTATGTCAGAGTAGGAGTAACCAAGTCTTTGCAAAGCAGCAATTACCTGACGTTTCCCTTTTTCATCAGAGAGTTTGCGTGAATATTTTCTTTCTACTAAGTTAATTATACTTTCTTTCGTGTCAATGTCAAGAGATAAAAGGACACTTTCTATAATATCGGAAGAAATACCTTTGAGACGTAGTTCTTTTTTCACACGGGAAATGCCGTATTTTTTTCTCTCGATAAGTTCTTTTGTGTACATTTCAGCAAAAGCCTCATCGTCAATTAAGCCGAGTCCTGCCGCTTTGCGAGCGACAGCCTCGGCTGTTTCCTGAGAATATTTACGACGAAGTTTCAAAACCAACTCTTTTTGAGAGTGACTTCTCATGGAAAGTAAATCCAATGCACTGAGCCATGCGCGACGCATTGTGATTTCTTCCTTTAAGTTTTCAAAATCATCTTCGTCTATTTCTTTCATACGGCACCATTCTGACGTAAACCAATATTCACCGTCAACTGTCAGGGAATATTCTTCGTCAATAAAGATATGTATTTTATTGTTTCTGCCGTTTTTAAAACTTAGTTTCATCAGTCGTCGTCTTCAACAAGAATGTCAATTGCTGCTCTTGCTCTTTCTTTTGTCATAGCTTTTGCAGGAGCTTCTTTCTTTTCAGTAGCAACCTTTGCAGGAGAAGTTACTTTGATGGGTGAAGTTTCCTCTTTCTGTGCTTTGATAAGGTCTTCAATTTCTTTAGCAAATTCAGGAGTTCTTTCAATATAATCTTTTACGTTGTCACGACCCTGTCCCAAACGTGTTTCACCGTAGGAGAACCATGCACCGCTTTTCTTGATAATGCCCATTTCAACTGCCATGTCAAGAATTTCACCACATCTTGAAATACCTTTACCGTACATAATATCAAATTCTGCTGATGTGAAAGGAGGAGCAACTTTGTTTTTGACAATTTTTACTCTTGTACGGTTACCTATAATTTCGTTACCTGCAGCTTTAAGTTGTTCAACTTTTCTTACTTCCATACGGATTGAAGCGTAGAATTTCAGTGCACGGCCCCCTGTTGTAACTTCAGGGTTGCCGTAAACTACACCGACTTTTTCACGAAGCTGGTTGATGGAAACAATAACTGTGTTTGACTTTGCAACTGCAGGAGCCAGTTTTCACAATGCCTGTGACATGAGACGTGCATGAAGACCCACGTGTGAGTCACCCATTTCACCGTCGATTTCTGCACGGGGAACAAGCGCTGCAACTGAGTCAACAACTATTATGTCGATTGCACCTGAACGTACAAGTGCTTCTGTAATTTCAAGAGCCTGTTCACCGCTATCGGGCTGTGCAACAAGAAGTGAGTCGATGTCAACACCAAGGTTACGTGCATAAACAGC
>JAZRNJ010000200.1:0-10857 GCA_045648125.1 Acutalibacteraceae bacterium | reverse complement strand
TTGTGTTGACTCTTGTTGCATATTTTGGTTTTGATTATCTGGGATATTTTTCTCATCCTATACTTAAGGAATTGCCGATTTACAGAAGCAAGGAGTTTTATTCTTCGGGTTTATGGCAGGATTTTACGGATTACGGCAAGTACAAATATAAAAATGTATCTGAAGAGGATTTGATGTCAGCAGAGTCTTTCAGTAAAACAACAGAGGAGGATGTACAAATAATTCTGAACTGTGTGGAAAGATTTGAAGGCTGGGTAGAACAGGCAGACGATGAATTAAAAGAAAATTATGATTTTGATAAATCAGTTATTTCTGAAGGTAATTATGCCTATATACAAAATTACAGCCCTTCTTCAGCAGAGTTTGATATATATTATTTTGATTTAGATGGGCAGACACTTTATTATTTTCACAATGATATATAATTAAACTGTCTTGTTTTTATCTGCTCCAAGTGGTACAATAGTTGTAATAAGAAATTTTAAAGAGGTTGATTTATATGCATAAAAAATTAGCTCCTACTCCTCCTATGGGTTGGAACAGCTGGGACTGCTACGGTGCAGCTGTAAATGAAGAACAGCTCCTTGCCAATGCAGATTATATGGCAGAGCATCTTAAAGACTTCGGTTGGGAATATGTTGTCTGCGATATTCAGTGGTCAGAGCCTACTGCAGACAGTTTTTACTATCATTATTTTGCTCCACTTTGCATGGATGAATATTCACGTCTTATCCCTTCGGTTGAACGTTTCCCGTCTTCTGCAAACGGAAAAGGTTTCAAGCCTATTGCCGATTACATACATTCTCTCGGTCTTAAATTCGGTATTCATATTATGAGAGGTATTCCCCGTCAGGCTGCACATCAGAATACTAAAATCAAGTGTGAAGGTGTTACTGCAAGGGATATTGCAAACCCCTCTTCCATTTGTGCATGGAACCCTGATATGTATGGACTTTTTACCGATAAAAAAGGTGCTCAGGAATATTACGATTCAATTTTTGAACTTTATGCTTCATGGGGTGTTGATTACATCAAGTGTGATGATATTGCCAACACAGAAATTTTCCCTCATAATCCTTATTCTGCAAGAAAAGAAATTGAAATGCTGAGAAAAGCTATTGACAAATGTGGCAGAGATATGGTTCTCAGCCTTTCTCCCGGTCCTGCACCTGTAAGTGAACATGAACACCTTGCAGCTAATGCAAACCTCTGGAGAATGACAGGGGATTTCTGGGATGAATGGGATAAACTCCACGCTATGTTTGAACGCTGTTATGCATGGCAGGAATATGTTCAGCCCGGTGCATGGCCTGATTGCGATATGCTTCCTCTTGGCAGAATTCAGAAAACAGAAAAACTTGAAAAATACAGAAACAGATACACACGCTTTACTCATGATGAGCAGATAACAATGATGACTCTCTGGGGAATTTTCCGTTCTCCTCTTATGATGGGCGGTGAAATGCGTGAGAATGATGAATTCACGCTTTCACTTTTGCAGAACAGAGAACTTATTGATATGCTCAAAAATTCAAACGGTGCGAGACAGTTCAGCCGTGAAGAAACAGACGGAAAAGGTGAAATCATCTGGACATCTCATGGTGAAAACTGCAAATATGTTGCACTCTTTAACACAGACGATGAGGAAAGAGAAATCAGTTTTGATATTACCGATATTTCCATTGGTGGAGTTAAATACAGCGTATGGGATATGTGGGCACACGAAGAATACACAGTAACAGAAGATGTTTTTTCTGCAAAGGTTAATTCTCACGGTGCAAGACTTTTCAGAATAAAAATAAAATAAAACTTTATGAAAGCACAAAAATCCTCTCCGAGTGGAGAGGATTTTTCATTTAAATAATTTCGGAGAGAATTGTGTTGGAGAGAAGAAAACCTTGTCTTGTAAAATATAAATTTTCTCCGTCATAATTCATCAGCTTCATTGAAATAAATTTCTCGGAATTTTTAAGTATTTCTTCAAAATTTTCTTCACCGAATTTTTCGGAAATTTCTCTTCTTGAAACGCCTTTTGTCAGTCTTAATTTCAGCATTGAAAATTCTTCGAAACTTCCGCCGTCACCGTCAGGAATATATGAAGCAGGATTTTGCAGATATTCTTCAAAGTTTCTTTTGTGATAAAATCTTTTTCCGTTTAAATAAGAATGTGCAGCAGCACCAAGACCTAAGTATTCTTCGGAGTTCCAGTATTTTAAATTGTGTCTGCTTTCATAATTTTCTTTTGAAAAGTTTGAAATTTCGTACTGATTAAAGCCATAAGTTTCAAGGTACTCACAGACAAATTCATACATGTCGCAGACAGTATCTTCATCAGGGAGAGGAAGTGTGTCACGTCTTCTGTGGAAAAGCGTGTTTTCCTCAATTTTCAGAATATATGCACTGACGTGTTTTGCACCTGAACCTACAACAAATTCTAAAGTTTTTTCAAGACTCTCAATTGTCTGTTCAGGCACACCTAACATCACATCAAGTGAGATATTTTCTATGCCGTAAGACTTACAAAGTTCAATTGATTTTTTTATTTTATCACTGTCTGAATGTCTGCCTAAAAATTTTCTTTCGACCTCATTTGCAGACTGAAGTCCCATTGAAATTCTGTTGACACCAACTACTGATAATGCTTCAATTAATTCTTCATCACAGCTTGAGGGATTTACTTCAACTGTAATTTCGCCATCTGTAAAATTGAAATTTTCTTTTGCAATTTCAATAATTTTTTTTAATCTTTCTTTGCCGAAAACCGAGGGAGTACCTCCACCGAGATAAATTGTATCAGCAGAAATATTTTTGTGAAAAAGTATTTCTTTTGTAAGTGCTTCAAGGTAAAGGTCTTTCTTCTCCTCTGTGCCTCTCATGGAATAGAAATCGCAGTAAGGACATTTTGTCTGACAGAAGGGGATGTGGATGTAAATTCCTTTTTTCATCATGAGAGTTTAATGCCTTTGATTTTCTGGTTACGAAGGCCAAGAACAATCATATCGTTGTAAATTGCAGGTGATGCTTCAATAAGACTGCCGGGAGTTATTTTTCTGATAAGGTCACCTGTTTTTGCATCAAGCATAACAAGTTCACCTGAAACATCTGCATTTATAACAACACTGTTTCCGTCTTCACCTGTTACAACAACGGGAGATGACCATGTGTAGTTTGTGCCGTCGTAGTACCAGACTTGTTCGCCTGTATCTTTTCTGAGAGCTGCAACACCACCACGGAACTGATTGGGGAAATGTGCAAGAGGAACATAAATTAAATCTGCACAGTCATTTTTACCCAGAGCAATTGTACCTTGAACACCACCTGATGTATCGGGAACTGTAGAACAGTTAAAGTTCTGCTGCCAAACAATTTCACCTGTTTCAGCATCTATTTTGAAAACAGGGATGTCACCTCTGCCATTTACCTGAGTCCAATGGAGTGAAGTGGAGATGTAGATGTAAATTTTATCTCCTTCTTTTTCAATAACAGGTGAGCAGTTTGTATCGTCAATAACGTCCTGCATCCATACAACCTCAAGTGTTGTCATGTTGATGCAGTAGAGATAACCACCGTTATCTGCGATGTACATGTATTCTCCGTAAATTACTGCACTTGTTTCAAACCCGTACCAATAATTTGTTGCATTGCTTCTTGCAGTTGTAACCTTGAATTTAATAGGTTCTTCGGGGTTAATTGTAAGAGTGCCGTTGACTTTGTCAAAATGTGAGTTGAGTCTGATTGTGTAAATAAGACCGTTTTCACAAGGGTAAACGAGAGTGTCGGTACTTGCACACACAAGGGGAGATGAGTCGAAAGCACCCCAAGTTCTGTGAGCGATGCTGTCAGAACCGTTGTATTCTTTCATAACTGAACAGTCGAGAAGGTTGATTATGAACATTTTAGGCGAAGCTCCTGAAGGGTTATAGTCACCTGCACCGACGTACATAATGGGATAACCTCTGGGGTCAAGAGCACCTGCACCTTTGAAAGTATAGCCAAGGCTCAATGAATCTCTTGTGAATTTACCGTCTTCAAGGTCGATGAAGTAGATTGTACCTGACATAGTAGCATAAATTACTTCAACAAGTTCTTCTTTAGTTTTCTTTTCCTCATACATGTTCATGTGTTGTCTTGTCTCTTTGTCCCATTTTACAATAAGGGGTTGACCTGTCCAACCACTACCTGTCCATGCAGGATACCCTGAGCCTGAAGGAAGAGAACCTGTTTCAACCTGCCATATATCTTCAAAGCCTTTATTTTCAAGTTTTGCTGTTCCGAAAACTGCACTGTCACGGAAGTTGTTTCCACGGAAAGTTATAATGCCGTCAAGTGCAGAGTAATTGTTTTCTGTTCCGAAATAAAAACCGGAAAGAGAATATTTGTCAATTTTTGTGTTGCCTGAATAAATCTCAGTCTGAAGACCGAATTTTTCAGGGTCTGTATTTTCTGTTGAATGAGGTGTGAACATGTGTGCCTCTTCAGGTAAGGTTATATCTTCAACTTCTGTATTCTGAATTGTACCTGAGAAAAGCTCAGTTTCCATTTCAGAAAGACTTCCTCTGTGTTCAAGAAAACTGAAAGAAGCGAACACTACTGCAACCACTGCAATAAGCGAACAGATTATAACTCCTGTATTTTTTTTCATTTGTTTCAACTCCAAAAAAGCAGCCGTAGTTTGTGTGACACTTGCTGAGAGTCACCCTTAAGGCTGCTTAAAATTTTAGTATTTGATAAGATATTTGTTGATTTCCCACTGAGAAACCATGGTGCTGTATTCACGCCATTCTGCTTTTTTACCTTCGATATATTTTTCGAAAACGTGTTCTCCTACTGTTTCACGTACAAAGGAATCACGGATGCTTTCTCTGATAGCTTCTTCAAGAGATTTGGGAAGCATTTCAATGTTGTTTTCTTTGAGTTCCTTATCAGACATATCATAAAGGTTGTCATAAATCGGTGCTACGGGTTTAAGTTTTCTCTTTATACCGTCAAGACCTGCAGCAAGGCAGAGTGCCATTTCAAGATAAGGGTTACATGAGGGGTCAGGACTTCTCAGTTCAACACGTGTTGCATTGCCTCTTGCAGAGGGAATTCTGAGAAGACTGCTTCTGTTACTTACACTCCATGAAATGTAAACAGGTGCTTCATAACCGGGCACAAGACGTTTGTATGAGTTTACAAGGGGATTTGCAAAACTTGTGATACCCTTGATGTGTTCCATGATACCTGCAATGAATGCATAAGCATCTTCACTGAGCCCCAGTTCATCATCAGGATTGTAAAATGCATTTTTACCATCCTTGAAAAGAGACATGTTTGTGTGCATACCTGAACCGCAGATGCCGAAAACGGGTTTGGGCATAAAAGTTGCATGGAGTCCGTGTTTTTCAGCAATTGTTTTAACAACATATTTGAAAGTTACAACATCGTCTGCAACGTGAAGAACTTCACCGAAACGGAAACCGATTTCATGCTGACCGTCAGCACATTCATGATGAGCTGCTTCAATTTCAAAACCAATTTTTTCAAGAGCAAGACAGATGTCTCTTCGGCAGTTTTCTCCGAGGTCAATGGGACCCAGGTCAAAGTAACCTGCCTTGTCAGCAGTTTTTGTTGTGGGGTTGCCGTTTTCATCACGTTTGAAAAGGAAGAATTCACATTCAGGACCTACATTGAAGCTGTAGCCCATATCCTCTGCTTCTTTGATAACTTTTTTAAGAATATTTCTCGGGTCACCCATGAAAGGAGTACCGTCTGTTGAATAAACATCGCAAATCATTCTTGCTGTGTCAGGACACCAGGGAAAAATTGCAAATGTATCCATATCGGGTTTAAGGTACATGTCTGATTCATCAATTCTGACAAAGCCTTCAATAGAAGAACCGTCAAACATACAACCACCATCGAGCGCTTTTTCAAGCTGTTTCACTGTGATTGCAACATTTTTCGGTGTACCGAAAACATCTGTAAACTGAAGTCTTACAAACTCAACGCCTTTTTCTTCTGCAATGCTGAGTATATCTTCTTTAGTATAACCCATAAAACATTCTCCTCTTGCTGTATTTACATTTATTAATTATATCATAAGGTCGTATTTTGTCAATTAACAAAAGTGCAGTTAAAATTTCATTTATTATAAGATTATTAGTTACTATTACATATAATTCACAAAATTATAAGAAATTTTGTAATATAAACACTTTAAAATTATATCAATGTGTGATATAATATTTTGATGAATGCTCATTTTTGGACAGGCGGTGAAAACAGGAGATGTTTAAAAAGTTTATACTGTGTTTAGTGTCTCTGTCTCTTGCCCTTGTTACCTTGTGTTCATGTACAAATACAAAGTCAGAAACGGAAGCCACAACAGTTGTGAAAACAGTGAAAGACAGTACAGGAAAAGTGTTTTCTTCGATTGTGGGTTCAGATGGTTTTCTGCTTCTCGGAGAAGGAAATGAACTTGCAATTACCGTTGATGACGGAAATGGTAATCCCGGTAAAAATGCCGATGGTGAATACGTAACACGTGTGGAAACTTTTTCGGGAGTGCTTACGGTTGACAAAGAAGTTCAGACAAAGTTTGTTCGTTTTCCGTTGCCTGAAAAATGGAAAAATGTCAGCGATGAAATTATAAAATTAAACTACGAAAAAGACGGTCTCAGTGTAAAACTGGTTGTTAATGAAAGATACGATATGTCGGCGGAAGATTGTCAGGAGCAAATAGAAAATCTGATGGCCGGTATAGCAGAATGCAAAAAAGAAAAAGTCGGATTTGATTTTGCCGAAGCTGTAAAACTTGATTATGAAAGTAAAATTTATATTTATGTTTTCAGTGCAGAGGGCAGAACGTATTTTGTAAAAATCAGCGGGGATGAAAAACTTCTCAAAGAAATAAATTTTGAAGAAATTATAAATACCATGAAATTCAGAAAGGGAGAATAGATATGTTATTTACTCAGGAAGTGGGAATAGATCTCGGAACAGCGAATACTCTTGTTTTTGTTAAGGGAAAAGGAATAGTAATAAGAGAGCCTTCTGTTGTGGCTGTTGATGAACGTTCAAATCCGCCTAAAGTTGTTGCAGTAGGTACAGAGGCAAAGGAAATGATAGGCAGAACTCCCGGCTCAATTGTGGCAGTACGTCCTCTTAAAGACGGTGTTATTGCTGACTTTGATATTACTTCCGACATGCTCAAGGAGTTTATCCGACGTGCAATAAGCGGTTCACCTTTTTCAAGAGCAAAGGTAAGAATCTGTATTCCTTCAGGTGTTACAAGTGTTGAAAGACGTGCAGTACATGATGCAGCAAGAAGTGCAGGTGCAAAATATGTAAGCCTTATTGAAGAACCCATGGCAGCAGCAATCGGTGCAGGTCTTCCCGTAAGAGAAGCAAAAGGCAGCCTTGTTGTTGATATCGGTGGCGGTACTGCAGAAGTTGCAGTAATTTCTCTCGGAGACATTGTAACCTCACGTTCTGCAAGATGTGCAGGTGACAAGCTTGACGAAGCAATTATTGCTCATATCAGAAAAAAATATAATGTGCTTATCGGTGAAAGAACAGCAGAAGATATTAAAGTTACAATCGGTTCAGCTTATCCTTATGAAAACGAAGGCACAATGACAGTAAAGGGCAGAAGTCAGATTGACGGTCTTCCTAAACTTATTGAAATTTCAGCAGACGAAATCCGTGAAGCACTGGCAGATTCTGTAAGCCTTATTGTTGAAGCAATCCGTTCAACTCTTGAAAAAACTCCCCCCGAACTTGCTTCAGACATTATCGACAACGGTATCATGCTCACAGGTGGCGGTGCGCTTCTCAGAGGTCTTGACAAACTTATTGCAATTGAAACAAAAATGCCTGTTCATATTGCAGAAAATCCTCTTGACTGTGTTGTTAACGGCACAGGTATGAGCCTTGAATCAAATGCTCTTTAATTTCCGAAAATAAATCCGAAAGGAACAAAAACCATGGGAGAATTTTTTAAAAGTAAAAAATTCAAAATACTTGCCTGTGTAGTGGCAGCCCTTCTTGCAGGAACTGTTTTTTCGGTAATTTCCCATAACGGTTCATCTCCTGTTGCATCTGTTCTGAGTGCAGCTTTTTCTCCCGTTGAAAAGTTTTCCTCTTTCATGGCAGAAAAGACAAAAGGCTTCACCATACATTTCCGTTCAGCAGCAACCTATGCAGACAGAGTGAAAGAACTTGAGGAAGAAGTTGAAAAATATCAGCTTCAGCTCGTAGAATATGAACAGACAAAACAGAAACTCGCAGTTTATGAAGAGTTTCTTGATGTAAAAGAAGAGAATCCTGATTTTGAATTTGAGGATGCTTCGATTATTGCAAGAGATTCTGCAGACATGTATTATTCCTTTGTTATTGCAAAGGGGTCAAATGCAGGTATTAAAGTTAATGACCCTGTAATTTACGGAAAATATCTTGTAGGTGTTGTTTCAAGCGTAAAGCTTAACACGGCGGTTGTAAAAACTGTTCTTGACCCGGAAGTAAACGTGGGTGCTTATGATATTCAGAGCCGTGAATACGGTTATGTTACAACAACAAACGAACTTTCTTATGAGGGAAAATGTATGTTGCCGGGGCTTGAAAAAACAACTTCAATTACAAGCGGTTCTGTTATCTGTACATCAGGAATAGGCGGAATTTATCCCAAAGACCTGATTATCGGAACAGTAAAGGAAGTTCTCAATGATACACGTACCGTGTCTGTATATGCAGTTATTAATCCCGGAGTGGAAATTGCAGACCTTCAGGATGTATTTGTTATAAAAAGTTTTGACGGACAGGGAATAACAACAACTGATTAAAAATTAAAGGTGGTGAATAACAGTGATTAAAGAAAATTTCCCCATATATATAAAACGTTTTATTCTGGGATTAATCATTGTTATTGCTGCAGTTGTACAGAATACTCCCGGAGTAATGCCTCAGATGTTTTCATCAAACGCCATGCTATTAATTCCTGTATGTGTTTCAATCGCCATGTTTGAAAGTGAAATTGTCAGTCTTGTTTTTGGTTTGATTGCAGGACTTCTGTGGGATTTCACAGCCTCAGAGGGACATTTTTTTCATTCACTCGTTTTGTGTATTGCCGCTTTTTTTGTTTCAATGCTTGTCAGAAGACGAGTAAGAAATACTCTTTTCGGTTCAATGGTTCTTACTTTTGCAACTGTATTTCTGCACAACACGGTTTACTGGATCTTATTTGTTCTTGCCCCTCAGTCTCAGGGTGCAGGAGGAGCATATTTCAGATTTTATTTCCTTTCATGCATATATACAGTTCTTGTGGGAATTGTAATTTATCTCATTATAAGACCTATCGAAAAAACATTCAGAGTGTAATCAGAAAAAACTATTTTGTCAAAGGAGGTGTCACGGGTGCGTAAACTGAATAACAGAGACTTTGCCATAATGGGAATATTTGCTTTTATATTTTTTATTTTCATAATCAGATTTGGTTATTTCCAGATTGTTCATGCAGATGATTATGTAAACGCAGGCAAAAATGTTTCTTCCCGTTCAGTTACCGTTAAATCCACCCGAGGCGAAATTCTTGACAGAAACGGTTATCCCATTGTGACAAACAGACAGGGTAATGCAGTTATTTTTGATGCTTCAAATAATTTTCCTACTTATGAAAATCAGAAAGAAAGAAATAAGATTATTCTTAAACTCATTAAATTCTTCGAAAGTGCAGGAGAAGAATGGAACGATAATCTTCCTATAAAAATTGACAAAAAAGGAAATGCAGTTTTTGAGGAAGACCGTGAAGACGATATAGCAGTAATGAAAAGCAGGGACATGCTTAATCTCAACAGTTACGCCACTGCAGAAAACTGCCTTGATGCTCTTATTGAGAGATACAGCCTTCAGGATTATTCAAGGAAGGATGCGTGTAAAATAGCATCGGTTTGTTTTGAAATGCTTCTCAAAAGTTTCAACTCATCAAATCCTTACATTTTTGCAGATGATGTTTCAGACAAACTTGTTTCCATCATAAAAGAAAACAGCGTATCTTTGCCCGGTGTAGAAATTGAAATCACAACTTACCGTGAATACACCGACGGCACAGTTGCTCCTCATATTATCGGCATGACAGGTGTTATCAGTGCGGAAGAATATGCCGATAAAAAAGATACTTACGGAATGACCGATATTATCGGTAAAAACGGCATTGAACTTGCTATGGAAAGTTATCTCAAAGGCAAGAACGGTGTGAAAACTTACTACAGTGATGCCTCAGGTGAAACACGTGTTGAATATACAGTGAATCCTGAGCAGGGGAACAATATTATACTGACTCTCGACTATAATCTGCAGAGAATAACTCAGAAAGCAGTAAAAGATTGTGCAGAGTCAATGGAGGGCAGTCCCGTACCTCCTGCAGGTTCTGCAGTTGTGCTGAAAGTTGACACGGGCGAAGTTCTTGCTGCGGCAACTTACCCCAGTTATAATGTTGAGAGTTACAACAAAAATTACGAAAAACTTGCAAAAAATACTTCAGCACCTCTTTGGAACAGAGCTTTTCTCAGCACCTATACTCCGGGTTCAACAATGAAACCGGCTATTGCAATTGCAGGTCTTGAAGAAAGAGCAATTTCAGACGAAGACGGAACTTATTGCGATAGTACTTACACATACCGTGACATTACCCTCGGATGTACAAATGCTCACGGTTTTACAAACGTTGTTACTGCTATTTACCATTCGTGCAACATTTTCTTCTATGACCTTGGTGATAAACTTGGTATTTCGACAATGAACGAATACAGAAAAAATCTTGGTTTTGCACAGAAAACAGGTATTGAAATTGAAGAAGCTGTGGGAACACTTGACAGCCCA
>JAZRNJ010000199.1:0-11807 GCA_045648125.1 Acutalibacteraceae bacterium | reverse complement strand
CAACTGCAAAGTTATGACCACGCTGAACTTTGTTCTCTTTATACTGAACCATGTTGTCACGGAGATAGTCAAAGCCCATCTCGTTGTTTGTACCGTAAGTAATGTCTGCATTATATGCTTCACGACGTTCATCGTTTGTAAGACCGTGGATGATAAGACCTACGTCAAGACCCATGAATCTGTAAAGTTTACCCATCCATTCAGAGTCACGCTTTGCAAGATAATCGTTGACTGTAACGATATGGACACCTTTTCCTGAAAGTGCATTAAGGTATGCAGGAAGTGTTGCAACAAGCGTTTTACCTTCACCTGTTTTCATTTCTGCAATTCGTCCCTGATGGAGAATGATACCACCCACAATCTGCACAGGGAAATGTCTCATACCAAGCACACGGTCAGAGGCTTCTCTGCATGCTGCGAATGCTTCGGGGAGAATATCATCAAGTGTTTCACCCTTTGAGAGACGTTCTTTGAATTCGGGAGTTTTTGCCTGAAGTTCTTTATCTGAAAGTTTTTTATACTCTTCTTCAAGAGCAAGAACCTTTTTCTTTATAGGTTCAATTCTCTTGACTTCTTTTTTTGAGTAATCACCAAAAATGGCTGACAAAAAAGACATTATACTGTTTCTTCCTTTCGGTGCATAGATTTACAGAGTATATTCTACCATATATAATTTTATTTTTCAACTTTAAGAGAAAATTTTACAAATTTGCAATTATTTTAATTGATAAATATAAGGTTTTATGATATCCTTTTATAGAGGTGACGTAAATTGACAGAAAAATTATATTACACCGACCAGTATTTAAAAGAATTTGAAGCAGAAGTTGTTTCTTGCGAAAAAGCTGAGGACGGAAAATATCTTATAATTCTTGACAGAACAGCATTCTTCCCCGAAGGTGGAGGTCAGGATGCAGACTCAGGCACATTAAATGATGTAAAAATTGAATATGTTTTTGAAAAAGGAGACGACGTTTGCCACGTTTCTTCCACTCCTTTTGAAAAAGGAGTAAAAGTAAAAGGCATTATTGATTTTGCAAAAAGATTTCTCATTATGCAGAAACATTCAGGTGAACACATTTTCTGTGGTGTTGCTCACTCCCTTTACGGAGTGGAAAACATGGGTTTTCACATTGGAAGTGAATGCATTACAGTTGATTTTGACAAACTTCTCACTCCTGAGGAGATAAAAAACACAGAAGAAATCACAAACCGTATTATCTGGGAAAACAGAACAATCACATCTTCTTTCCCCACTCATGAAGAAGCTGAAAATATAGAATTCAGAAGCAAAAAAGAAATCATGGGTCAGATAAGACTTGTAACAATTGAAGGATGTGACGTTTGTGCTTGTTGCGGAACTCACGTAAAAAACACAGGTGAAATCGGTTCTCTTAAAATCACATCAATTGCAAAGAAACGTTCAGGAACTTCTGTTACTATGCAGGTAGGCGAAGATGCTTACAAAGATTACGTTTCAAAGCACGATGAACTTGCACGTCTTTCAAACATGTTGGCTCTGAAACCTCTTGAAATTGCAGACGGTGTTCAGAGACTCAAAGATGAAATTGCTTCTTTGAAATATGAACTTGCTAAAGTGAAACTTGATTCATTTGCTGAAAAAGTAAAAGAACTTTCAGGTCCTCTTGCAGTAGTTTTTGAAAAAGACTTAACGCCTGACGAAGTGAGAAAAATGTGCGATTTACTCGCTGACAAAGTAACTGTTGCCGCAGTCCTCAGCGGAAGTGACGACTCAGGTTACAAATACACTCTTGCATCACGTACAATGGATTTGAGACAACTTGCAAAGGATTTCAACACAGCTCTTTCCGGCAGAGGCGGTGGAAAACCTGAAATGGTACAAGGCACGGTTCAGGAAAACCGTGAAAAAATAGAAGAATTTTTAAGGAGTGCTTTACAATGAAAACATTTATTATTCTCGGCGACTCAATAACAGATTGTGACAGAAACAGAGATGACATCGACTCAATGGGTATGGGTTATCCTGCAGTAGTTGCCGCTCTTATCGGCACACAGCATCCTCAGAAATTTAAATTTATAAACGAAGGTATCAGCGGAAACAGAATTGTTGATGTTTACGCACGAATCAAACGTGACATTCTCAATCAGAAGCCTGATTACCTTTCAATTCTCATCGGTATCAACGATGTATGGCACGAGCTTGGCGACCAGAATGGTGTTGCTGCACCTAAGTTTGAAAAAATTTATTCAATGCTTATTGAAGAAATAAAAGAAGAACTTCCCGAAATCAAAATTTTCATCCTTGAGCCTTTCGTAACACCCGGCACTGCAACAGATGAACACATTGAATATTTCAGAACAGAAACAAAACTCCGTGCAGAAGCAACAAAGAGAATTGCTGAAAAATTCGGCCTTACATTTATTCCTCTTCAGTGTGTTTTTGATGAGGCAATGACAAAAGCACCCGCATCATACTGGACACGTGACGGCGTTCATCCCACAACTGAAGGTCACGGACTTATTGCTAATGAACTTGTAAACGCAGTTTTATAAGTGCAGATTTAACGGCAGGAGCAAGCCTCTGCCCTACTGTATAAACAAAAGGACTATGGAAAATCCATAGTCCTTTTCATTTTATTTTTATTTACGCTTTTACTTTTTCTTCTTTTTTGCCTGTGAATTTCTGAAGTAAAATCAGTACTACAATAAGTGCAACACCTACAGCGTCAGTAGTAATTCCGGGAATTATCATACAAAGACCACCTGCAAGAGCCATTATTCTCTGCCACCAAGGCATGTTTTTCATCATATAGCCTTCCATACCTGCAGAAATCATGAAAATACCGATAACTGCTGTGATAACAAGAAGAACAATTTCATACCAAGGATTATCAGAACCGATAATAAGCATTTCGGGGCTGAATGCAAAAATGTAAGGCACAATAAATGCTGTAATTGCAAGTCTTGTAGCAGTAACGCCTGTTTTCATGGGATTTGACTTTGCAATTGCTGAACCTGCATAAGCTGCAAGAGCAACGGGAGGTGTGATATCAGCTACGATACCGAAATAGAACACAAACATGTGTGCTGCAAGAACGGGAATGCTGAGACTTCTCATAAGGATAGGTGCTACCATTGATGCCATAATAACATAGTTTGCTGTTGTGGGAACACCCATACCGAGAACGATGCACATAACCATTGTGATTGCAAGAGCAAATATGGGATGAAGCTGAGACGCAGACTGAACAAGTGCCGAAAGGATATTTGCAAGACCTGTCTGCTGAACCATTGCAGAAATACATCCTGCAACTGCACAAGCAAGAGCAACACCGATTGCATTCTTTGTACCATTTGCAAGTGACTGAATGTAAAGTGAAATTTCAAATTCGAATTTCTTATGTGCAATTGATTTGATTGCACCTTCAACAAGTTTCACACCAATTGCAACGAGAATTGCAGTAATCGCTGCTTTTGCAGGTGAGAAATAGTTCATTGCAACAACAAGTGCTACAACAGGAAGAAGAAGATAACCCTTTGATGCAAGAAGCTTGAAGAAGTTAGGAATAGATTCTTTAGGAAGGCCTTTAAGACCGAGTTTCTTTGCTTCAAAATGAATCATCATGAAGATGCCTGTGAAGTAAAGAACTGCAGGAAGAATAGCTGCAATTGCTATCTGTGAATAAGGCATACCTGTATATTCTGTCATAAGGAAAGCTGCTGCACCCATAATAGGAGGCATAATCTGACCGCCTGTTGATGCTGCTGCTTCAACTGCCGCTGCAAATTCAGGTTTATAACCACAACGTTTCATTGTGGGGATTGTAACAGAACCGCTGCCTACTGTGTTTGCAACTGAAGAGCCTGAATACATACCTTCCATTGCACTTGAAATAACTGCAACTTTTGCAGGACCACCTGTTGATTTACCTGCAATTGAGTTTGCAAGGTCAACGAAAAAGGCTCCGATTCCTGACTGTTCAAGGAATGATGCAAAAATAATGAACAGAACGATAAATGATGCACATACATTAAGGGGTGTACCTGCAATACCCTCTGTTGTATAGAAGAGTTTATACATAATAACTCTCAAAGGATTTCGGTCAACAACAATGAATGCATAAGCAATGAAAGCAGCCGAAACACAGACAATAGGTAAACCTACAACTCGTCTGCAGGCTTCAAAGAGGAGCAATGTACCTACAATTGCAATTGCGATGTCAATTTCTGTGATTCTTGATGCTTTTGCAACAATTGCTTCACAGTTGATTGCATAGTAGAAGAATGAACCTGCACCCACTGCTGCTAATATATAATCATAGAAAGGAACATGGTTAATTCTTTTCTTTTCTTTCTTTCTTACGGGGTAGATTATAAATGCCATGAAAACGATGACACCTATAAACCATGACATTTTCTGTCTTTCCTCCATTGTACCTGTCCAGCCGTCAAAAATAACGTACAGAGAGAAAAGCACCATTGCTGTTTTTATGATCTTTTCAAATATTCCCGAAAAGTGTCGTGTGTTTGACTCTTTGTCAAATTCCGCCATCAATTCGTCAACGTTAATAACTTCGTCCTCATCAGCCTGCATGGTGATGGGCTGTGTGTTTACATCTGACATATTCACTTTCCTTTCGTCAGAATTTCTGCTGCATCGACAATTTCAAAAACAACCCTTGCATTTCTGCCGCACATGTCTCTGAGACTTATTTCTTCACCGCCGATGGTGAGTATATGGTCGGATACCGTACCGACTATATATCTCAACGGGTCATAGGTTATGTCAAAACCCGTTATAATCATATTCCCCTCTTCATCGTAAGTCATTTTTTCATTTCCGTTAAGGGCAGTCTGAACTCCTGCACCAAATGACCGATAAAGTGTGGAATATGCTCTGATTTCGCCATTTTCAATTATATAAGTATCTCTGACGGGAGTCTGATTTACAGAATGAATGAATTCAACTGAAAACATAAGTCCGTCATCGGCTTTTTCTGTTATGTATCTCTTACCGGTATCAGAATCATACATCACAAGATAATCTGCCGACAATGCCTTTATAATGAAAGCAGCCGCTGTAATGCTTAACATTAGAACGGCTGCTGCGATTAACCTTTTCCTGAAGTTAGCCGAAAGCCGAAAGCTCATCAGCTGATTGCGCCAACCTCTTTAAAGTATCTTTCTGCACCGGGATGGAAAGGAACAGAGATGCTGCCTACTGCATACTCAACGCTCATTTCTGCTGCTTTTTCGTGTGAGTATTCATCTTTGTTCTCGTAGATAGCTTTTGTAAGCTGATATACTGTTTCTTCATCAAGGTCGTTGCTTACGATAAATGTTGCTTTAACTGCAACTGTTGTAGCATCTTCGTCAACACCGTTGTATGTACCTGCAGGAACTGTGTATTCAGCATAGAAACCATATTTATCTTTAAGTGCTGTAAGATGTTCTGCATCGATTTCAACAAGAACAATACCTGTTGTTGTTGAAAGGTCAGTAATAGCAACTGTGGGAGCACCTGCTGTGCAGAAGAAAGCATCAATCTTGCCGTCCTTGAGAGCATCTGCTGATGCCTGGAAGCTGAGGTTCTGCTTGTCGATATCTGCAAAAGTAATGTCGTAAGCACCGAGAATCTGCTGAGCGTTGAATTCAACACCACTACCGCTGTCGCCTACTGAAACTTTTTTACCTTTAAGGTCAGCAACTGTTTTGATGCCTGAATCAGCTCTTGCAACGATCTGACAAACTTCAGCATAAACTGCACCAAGAGTTGAGAAAGATTTGATTGCACCGACATCTTCAAAGAGTGATGTACCATTGAATGCATAGTCCATAACGTCGTTTTGAACGATAGCCATATCAACAACGCCGTCGTCAATATCAAGGATGTTTGCCTTTGATGCACCTGATGACTGAATCATAAGCTGTGCACCTGTTTTTTCTTTAAGAAGAGAAGATACAACATTACAGAAACCATAATATGTACCTGTTGAACCACCTGTACCAACATTGATGTTGATTGATGAAATGTCACCGCCTGCAGGTTTGTCACCTTCTGCAGGTTTGTCACCACATGCTGTTAAGAAAAGCATTGAAAAAGCGAGAATGGCTGCAAGAATAACTGCTAATTTTTTCTTCATAATAAGACCTCCTGATTTTTATTTACCGAAGTACAGAACACTTCAGCATATTAGAGTATACTTATTATAAACTATATTTTTATTTTTTGCAATAGTTTTCACATATTAAGGAATATAATGTGAAAAATAATGCATTTTTATTCACTGTCCGTTATTATAAAAACGGTCATTCCTGTAAAAGAATGACCGTTTATCTTTTATTCTGCTGTTGTTACTTCTTTATCGTTCATTTCATCAAGTGTCTGCTGGCGACGTTTGTTCAATTCCTCAACCATTTCTTTCTGCTGTTTACCACCAAGTTTATAGAATAACATGGGAACAATCGCAAGAAGTGAAGAGAATGCCGGGAACACTGCAAAAAGAGTGATAAGCCACTGTTTTGTATCTGTTGTGATATTCGCAACTTCTGTACCATTCTGAATGTAGCCGATAAGAACAAGACACCATGAGGATGCATAATTACCGAGTGAACCGATAATTTTTGTAAGTGTTGATTTAAGAGCACTTACAGTTGCTTCATTACGCTGACCGAATTTGTATTCACCATAGTCATAAGCTGTAAGCTGAAGCATTCCGGGAACTACTGAATAGAATCCGGTTGTAAGCCCGTGAAGTGCATACCAGAATGTAATTTTCAGGAAAAGTGTTGTTGCGTCCATTCCTGTGATAGGGAATGTTGAAATAAACAGCCCTGTATAACAGAAGAATGTCCAGAACTTTGTGAAAATAAAGAGAGGTTTATCAGGAATCCATTTTCTGATTAATGGTGCAAGAACAAGTGATGTTGCTGTAGGCACAAGAGTTGCAAGTGAACAAGCAGCCATAATTGCCTCATAACCCTGTAATTTTTCACCGATTTCAAAACCGAAAATTGAAATCTGCAATGTTACATCTGAGAAACATGCTCTGAAAACATAAATAAGGAATCCGTAGCCGATACTCATACCCGATGAAAGCACATCTGCAATTGTGATAAGCACAAGAGGTTTATTTTTGATAACCTGAGAATAAACATCACGGAGTTTCGGCACTTCCTGACGGGGAGGTTCAACAATTCTTTCCTTTGTTGCAATGATGTTGAAGAATGTCAACGGAACCGAAATGACACTGAAAAAGAGCATTCCGTAAAAATATCTTTCTGATTCGGGAATTCCCGGCAGAACAGCAGCAACAATAGCTGCAATATATGTGCCGGTTGCCCCCACTGTAGAACCGATAATTCCGCCGATACCTGACAGATAACCTCTTTCAGTGTTATCTGTTGACTGTCTTGCTGTAAGCGCAGTCATTGCAGAATTGTAGAATGTACCCACAAGGTCGTTCACGAGATAGAGAATTACAAGATATATAACCTTAAAGGTGTCTCCCATCTGAGGGAAGAAGTCTCTCAGAGGCATTGCCCCTGCAATTGAAAGAAATGCCGTAGGAATAAGAAGCCAGAGAAGTATGGGTTTGAATCTTCCCCAACGGGGATGATTTTTTCTTCTTCTGTCAATTACGTTACCAACAAGTACATCATTGAATATATCCCAGAAGCTGAGAACAAATGCAATTGATGTATATGTAAGATAAGCGCTTTCACTCAATCCCAGATATGTTGATACAACAAGTCCTCCGAAAACACCCGAAAGTGCTGATTTCAGGTTCTGTCCTACCTTATCTGCCGTGTAAGCACCGTATTCAAGAAGTCCCAGTTTTTCGTTAACGTCTGTTGCTTTGGAGTTTCTGATTTTCATATTGAACTCTCCTTACGTATCGTTTTTGTCACGTTCTCTGATTACATAGTTTGTGGGTGTGCCTTCAAGACCGAAAATTTCTCTTATCTGATTGTCAAGGTATCTCTGATAACTGTAATGGAACAAATCCTTACGGTTTACAAAGCAGACAAACGTTGGTGGTCTTGTGGATGCCTGAGTCATATAATAGATTTTAAGTCTTCTGCCTTTATCTGTAGGCGGCTGAACTCTTGCTGTTGCTGCTGCAAGAACATCATTGAGCTTACCTGTTGAAATTCTCATTGCGTTCTGTTCATCAACAAACTTGATAAGCTCATAAAGACGGTCAATTCTCTGACCTGTTTTTGCTGAAATGAAAATAATGGGAGCATAGGGCATAAATGAGAAATCGTTCATAAGCTTCTTTCTCTGTGCATCCATTGTTCTGCCGTCTTTTTCAACAGCATCCCATTTGTTAACTGCGATAATACACGCTTTACCCATTTCATGAGCAATACCTGCCACCTTTGAATCCTGTTCTGTAAAGCCTTCAGTAGCGTCAATCATGATAACACATACAGTCGCTCTTTCAACTGCCATTTTAGCACGGATAATGCTGTATTTTTCAATTGCATCGTCAATACGGCTTTTTCTTCGCATACCTGCAGTATCAATGAAGACAAATTTTCCGTGTTCATTTTCAACAATTGTGTCTGTTGCATCTCGTGTTGTACCTGCAATGTTTGAAACAATTGCTCTTTCTTCACCTGAAATTGCATTTACAAGTGAAGATTTACCTACGTTTGGTTTACCGATAACTGCAACTCTGATATATTCGCTGTCAAATTCGTCTTCTTTTTCTTCTTCCTCAGGGAAGTGTGAGCATACTTCCTCAAGAAGGTCACCTGTGCCGTGACCGTGAACAGAAGAAACGGCAATAGGATCACCCAGCGCAAGGTTATAAAATTCATAATATTCAGGGGGCATATCACCGATACCGTCACATTTGTTTACGCAAAGAACAATGGGTTTGCCGGATTTACGGAGCATCGCAGCAACCTCTTCGTCAGTTGCAACAACACCTGTTTTTACGTCTGTTACAAAAACTATAACATCGGCACTGTCAATTGCAAGTTGTGCCTGACGACGCATCTGAACAAGGATAATATCGTCAGATGCAGGTTCAATACCGCCTGTATCTATCAAAAGAAAATTATGTCTCTGCCATTCACAATCGCCGTAAATTCTGTCCCTTGTAACACCGGGAGTATCATCAACGATTGAAAGACGCTGACCTATGAGTTTATTGAAAAGTGTTGATTTGCCAACATTAGGTCTGCCTACTATGGCTACAATCGGTCTTGACATTTTCATTCTCCTTTCATTTTTTCGAGAAGTTCATATCCGTCTGCACCTACAGGCACAATACGGCAGGAAAGAATTTTTTCTGCTTCTTCCACCGTCATACTGTCAAGGAACATATCTCCCTCACTTCTGAGCATGGATGAAGAAATGAGCAACTCATCAAATTCATATTTCCCCTTTAATTGGGATGTTAAATCTTTTCCTGTCACAAGTCCGCTGACTGTTATGGTGTGACCGAAAAAGTCATTTTCTATTTTAACAACAGGAATTTCTTTTCTGTATTTTTCAAAGAACATATCTGAAAGTTTTTTAAGCAGCGAATACGCTGCCTCACCTGTTGCAATAAGTTTTTTTGTTTCAGAAGGTTTTCCCTCATCATCAGAAAGTGCATTTCTGAAGGTGTGTTCAAGGTCTGTCCACAAACCTACGCCGTTTTCAATCTGAGGATAATCCTCATATTCCTCATTCTGAGGTAAAGACAAACCTGCTTTGAGATAAAATTCATCTGATGCATACACAAGGCGTGTGCCGTGTTTTTCAAGAAATTCTTTCTGATATTTCTCTATTATTTCCACAACTTCTTTTGCTTTTTCAGGTGTGTAGGAGTCAAGGTCAGGTAAATTCTCCCTGAATTTTGTAATTCCCACAGGTACTGCTGCAATTGACTGTACTGCAGGATAAAGTGACGCTAATTTTTCAATGCTGAATTCAAGTTCTTTTCCGTCATTTATACCGGGGCAGAGAACAAGTTGAGTATTCAGATGCGTGCCGTGAGAAGCCAGAATATCAATGTATCTGAGCACTTCTCCTGCATGTGGATTTTTCATCATCTTAACACGGAGTTCAGGATTCATTGTGTGAACGGAAATATTGACGGGGTTAATGTGCATTTCAATAATACGCTCAACATCACGGTCCGTAAGATTTGTAAGAGTAATGTAATTTCCGAAAAGGAATGACATTCTTGAGTCATCATCTTTGAAATAAAGACTTTCTCTCATTCCATCAGGCAATTGGTCAATGAAACAGAAAATGCACTTGTTTTTGCATGTTTTCTGTTTATCCATAAGGTAAGTATTGAAAACAAGACCTAAATCTTCGTTTTCCTCTTTACGGATTTTCTTTTTTACGGTTTTTCCGTTTGTTTTTGAAAGTTCAAGGATAACTTCTGATTCATTAGCGTAAAAATTATAATCGAGGATATCGTTTATGGGATGAGAGTTGATTTTTTCAAGCACCCAGCCTTTTTTTATACGCTTTTTTGATGATGGTGACTTTTTCACAACATCAACGATTTCAGCTGACATAAACACACCTCCGTTTTAATGAATGATGAATAATGAATATTGAATAATGAATAATTTCGGGTCTGCGACGCAATTATAAAATGCTGCCGCAGGCCAACAACTATTCATCAGCGAAAGCGACTTCATTTTTCATTCTTCATTATTCATCTACCCATTTGTTTTTGTGAAACAAAAATAAATGGGTAGAGATTTTCCTCTCTACCCATTGTTTGTTATAAGAGGATTAGTCCTCAACTTTGATAACTTCTACACCCTTATATTTGCCACAAGCTGTGCAAACTCTGTGAGGTCTTTTGTATTCGCCGCATGCAGGGCACTTAACAAGCTCAGGAGCTGTCATCTTCCATACATTTGAACGTCTTTTATCTCTTCTTGCTTTTGAAACTCTTCTCTTAGGTACTGCCATTTTTAAGTTCCTCCTTATAATAAATCAATAAATTATTTACTCATCATTTTCTAACAACTGCTGAAGAATCGCCAATCTGGGGTCAATTTCTTTTTCACAGTCGCATTTTGAGTGGTTTAAGTTTTTACCACATGTTGTGCAAAGTCCTGCACATGTTTCACTGCAGAGAATTTTCGTTGGTAGCGAAAGAAAAATATCCTCAATTGCCAATGGGTCAACTTCAAAATGAAGGTCCTCAATAAGCATCAAGTCATCATTTTCCTCGTTATTGAGTGACAAAACGAGAGTGTGTTCAAAACTGTAACTCAAATCTCTTTCAATTTCTTCTGCACAACGGTCACAGAAACCATCGTAACGCAAATTCACATCATATTCCAGAGTGACGATGCCTGACGAATTTTTAACGACACCCGCTACCATAACAGGTGTTCTGAATGGAAAAATCCCGTCAAACTCCTCATTTGAAAGGTCGATGTTAAAATTGAATTTTTTTTGTTCGCCTACGTTATTAAAAATAGGCTCAAGCTCAATAAACATAATTCACCTCAGTTATACGCTTAAATATTATATACTCGAAGTCACTTTTTGTCAAGCAGTTTTTCAATATTTTCAATATTCTCCAAAAATGCCTACTATACAGTGTGTACAGTAGGCATTTTGTTTAAAATTTACTGATTAAGCCTCTTTGCAGAAGTCAAAAATCTCTGCAGGAAGTTCTTCTTTATCAGCTGAAACTGTGAAAACAAAGTTATTGTTTGTAAGTGCTGACAAATCTTCAACCTTCTTGAGGAATACTGCAAGTTCTGCATAGTCGCGAGAACCGATACGAAGTGTTGCATCAACAAGGATATCTGTGATATCGTGGTCACCTGCACAAATTCCGCTGAGG
>JAZRNJ010000198.1:0-2866 GCA_045648125.1 Acutalibacteraceae bacterium | reverse complement strand
TAACGATACTTTTGATGAAAGACTTCACTATGTTGATAATTCACTTGTTGTAACAGTTTATTCACCCTGGAATAAAGACCTGTGGGTTTGTAAATATCAGTACACAGGTGCTGTCACAGGAAATACCATCAGAGCAAATGCAGCAGATTTTAAACTCCTTGATTATAACGAGGAGGCTGATGCACACGGATGGCACTGGATTTTAAGTGCATCAAACTTTAAAGAGTATTACAGCTGGGTTGGCAGTGGTGGCAGACATGAGTATACATATAAACTGAAAGTAGAAGACGAATATCTTTACACTACCGATTACGCTCAGTTGCATTTTGATAATACGGCAGAGCTTACCTGGGATAATGATAATTCGTCAGGACCCGTTACAGAAACAACAGAGTTCTACACAGGTTTGCTTCACAAACACGTTGTTCAGGATGATTCAAGGCTTGACTTTGAGGTTCACATCAACAGAAAGGCTCTTGATATTCTTGACGGAGCCGACACATTAACCGTTTATGATAAAATGACACCGAACCTTTCAGTTTATTGGGATTCAATTAACCTGAAATATGAAGATGGTGTGGACACTGATGTATGGGTGGATTTTGATTCACCTGAAAGCAGATATACATACACGATAACTTATGACCCGCCTACAAACAGTCTGACGTTTATTGTGCCTGACAGCCTTCATATAATAATTGACTATACAACGCTCATAACAGAAAGTGGTCTGGTATCAGTTGAAAACTCTGTTATGGTTGATGGTAAAGCTGAGGTTGCAGATATTATCGAGGCACTTTTCAAGGTTCAGGAACACAGTGGCGATGCTTCGGGTTCAAACCATAAAACAACACTTCTTAAGCAGGACGGTCTTACTAACCTGCCATTGCCGGGTGCAACATTTCTGCTTTACGGTCCTATGGGTGACCCTTCTGCAATAAGACCATCGGGTGTATCACAGACAATTATCACCGAAAATGGCACAGTCCTCAGGTTTATCGGAACTTATACAACAGGGGAAGACGGTACTTCTGTAATAGAAACACAGTATCTGACAGTCGGCGGGCCGTATGCTCTTGTTGAACAGGTCGCTCCTGAGGGATATGAATTATTGAAAAAACCAGTATATTTTTATTTCTATGAAAATGACCCCAACGGTGAAATGCAGACCGTAACCACACTTATAGCAATCGAAAACTTCGCAGGAAGCTTTTTGATTCCTGAAACAGGCGGTATGGGTATATTTAATATGGCAATAATCGGTATTGCTCTTGTGGCTTTTCCGGTTTTGTATAGTTTGATTCGTCGTAAACGGGAAAGGAGGTTAATAAAGTAATCTCCTGAAACAAACGAAAACGATTGCGACGGAGAAAACAAAATTCAGTTTCAAAATTGCAAATTCAAAAAAAGAAAGGATGAAAATTATGAAAAAATTATTTGCAGTTTTATTGTCAATCGTACTCGTTCTTTCAATGAGTACAGTAGCTTTTGCAGCAGACACAGGCACAATCACTATCACTAATGCGGTAGACGGAGCAGATTATGAAATCTACAAAATGCTTGATTTCGCTCCCTCTAATGCAGCAGGTGACAAAGGTATCTACACAATCGTAAATGGTTGGGAAGGTTTCTTTGCAGCAACACCTGCAACAGATTATTTCACAGTCGTTACTAATGGTAATCAGACAACAGTTGTTCTCAAAGACGGTGTAACAGCAGTTGACCAGACTCTTGCAAAAGCAGCTATTGCTTACGCAGAGGCTGAAGGTATTGCTGCAACAGAAACTAAGACAGCTGCAGGTGAAACAGTAGAATTCACAGGCCTTGCTCTTGGTTACTATGCAATTGATACCTCTCTCGGTACTCTTTGTGCTCTCACAAACACAAATTCAGACTTTACAGCAGCTGAAAAGAACGAAAAACCTGATATCGACAAGTTCGTTCAGGAAGACAGCGAAATGAGCAATGCTGACGAGGGTTGGGGTAAGGTTAACGACGCTGACATCGACCAGGTAGTTAACTACAAATCAACTGTTACAGTTGGTCTCGGTGCAACAAACTATGTAATGCACGATACAATGGAAGCTGGTCTTACATTTAACAACGATGTTGTTGTTAAACTTGCTGATGGCACAGTAGTTGATGCATCAAACTACACAGTAGAATATCCCGCAGCAGACGGTCATACATTTGACGTTAAGTTTAATAATGATTTCATTGCAGGTCTCAACCAGGGTACACAGTTCACAGTTTACTACTCAGCAACTCTCAACGAAAATGCTAACATCGTAGATGACGGTAACGACAACACAGTTTACCTTTCATACGGTGAAGACAGCACTTGGGAAACATCAGAACACAAAACAACAACATACACATGGAAAATTGATGTATTGAAGTTCACAATGGACGGCGGAAACAAAGTAAGCCTTGCAGGTGCTGTATTCCAGCTTCTTGACAAGGACGGCAACGCTATCAAGTTCTCAGAAGTTGCAGGTGCAGCTGTTCCTACTTATAAAGTAGATGTAGAAGGCACAATCACAGACATCACAACTGATGCAAACGGTAAGTTTGAAATCGTTGGTCTTGATGAAGGTTCATACAAACTTCACGAAGTTGAAGCTCCCGAAGGTTATAACAAAATTGCAAAAGATATCCCTGTTGTTATCGTAAGTAAATACGATAATGATAACCTCACAGCTTCATACAGCTTTGCACAGCTTGATGAAGACGGTAATGTAAAAACAGGGGATGACGGCAAAATTTTAACAACAGAACCTGTAACAATCGAAGTAGAAAACAAAACAGGCGGTCTCTTCCCTGAAACAGGCGGCATCGGTACAACAATCTTCTACGTTGTTGGCGG